>JAEWRS010000266.1 GCA_023398855.1 Bacillota bacterium | reverse complement strand
GTATACTGTTAATCATAGAGAACACCAATCCTTTGTTTTGTATTAGTTTGTCGCTAAATACTTTATCACAAAGTGGTGTTCTCTTTTTATTTATTTTCCATTATCCGAATAAAACTTTACGCTAGCCCATTTGATGTGTTAAGCTTTCTGGTGTTTTTTTGATTGTTTCTGCCTATTCCCGACATTTTCATCGTGTTTTATCGCTTTACAGACATTATAATAGGAAATTGATTATATTAATGCGACTTAAGCTCATATATAATACACATGTACAGTTAAGTTAACCAATGTTGAATAACTTTGCTGTAACATAATTTTTCAGACATGCAGTAGTAACGAACCGCAGTTGAAATTAGAAAGAATTAAGGAGGTATATTGGAATGATCCGTTATAGAAGACCCAAAACAGAAGAATTAAAAGATATCGCAAGAATGTGTGCTTTGACATTTAGTGATTACCCAATCTGCAATGATATCAGGAAAGGATTTGAGGATCTTGATACTTTTATTGATTTTTTGAGTGATGTCTTTTATGTTTATATCAAAGCTTATTATAAAAACAGTGTTTTTTTTGCAGGCGAAGAGGATGGAAAGGTGAAAAGTTTTGCAATATTAGTACGTCCCCGCAGTTCAGAGGTAAATTTACTGGACTACTTTAAAGCTGGCGCACTGGGTCTGTTAAATAAAGCAAGTCTGCCCAGACTTATTAAATTTCTTAATGTTTTAGAAAAAGGTCATATACCTGGCAGTGGAATGAAAAACCATTCCTGGTTATTGGAATCATTATCCGTAGACAGATCCTGCAGGGGTCAGCAATTGGGGAGCAAAATACTGAGTGAGTGCATTATTCCTTATATTAAGGAACAAAGCATTGGAGAAAAACCAGAAACATTAATAACATTTACGAATACAGAAGCCAATAAAAGATTCTATTTAAAAAATGGATTCACGGAATTTGATTATTCAACCATACAGATGAACGAGTCGCCAATAGGTAATTGGAGTTTCCGCATGGCAGTTAATCCCGATTAAAAGACAATGCAAAAGTATAGAATTCAGGGCTGCAATTTATAAAATTGCGGCCTTGTTCTGTATCCAAACCTAATTCCAATCAAACCAATTCTGCATTCATAAAGGAAAAACGAAAGGCAATGGAATTTGCGCTTTTTTCATAGGGAAGCAGCCAAAGAGGATTCCTGGTAATTCCTGGAATATTTAGTGGTAAAATGTGTTGAAAATAAACAGGAACTATCGTATCATTAACATAATATCACCTTCTTGGAAGGCGTAAATATTTGACTTGATTGATCCAGCAAAAACGTATGAAAGGGGAAGAAAATAATGCAGTACAAAAAATTAAAAGATTTTCCTGAAGATTTCCTGTGGGGGGCCTCGACTTCCGCTTACCAGGTGGAGGGAGCAAATCTGATTGATGGAAAAGGACCTTCCTGCCAGGATGTAAAAAAGGTGCCACAAGGAACCTCTGAACTGGATGTATGTGCCGACCAGTATCATCATTATAAGGAAGATGTGGCATTGATGGCGGAAATGGGGTTTAAGACGTATCGCTTTTCCATTGCCTGGTCACGGATTTTACCGGAGGGCACCGGAAGGGTCAATCCAAAGGGGATTGAATATTACAACAACCTGATTGATGAATGCCTTAAATATCATATCGAACCATTTGTCACCATGTTTCATTTTGATATGCCGGCAGCTCTTGACCGGCAGGGCAGCTGGGGAAATCCGGAATCGGTTACATGGTTTTTAAATTATGCTAAAGTCCTGTTTGAAAATTTTGGAGATCGTGTCAAATACTGGCTTACAATCAATGAGCAAAATATGTTAACCATGGTGGGGCCTGTGATCGGTACCTTATTCCTGCCGGAAGGGTGTACAAACATAACTAAGGAAATTTACCAGCAAAATCACTATATGCTGGTTGCCCAGGCGAAAGCAATGGCATTGTGCCACAGCATGCTGCCTGACGGGAAAATAGGACCGGCACCTAATATTTCCCTGGTATATCCGGCCAGCTGTAAGCCGGAAGACATTCTGGCCGCCCAAAATTACAATGCTATCCGCAACTGGCTGTATCTGGATATGGCTGTACACGGAGTTTACAACAATCTGGTATGGGCATATTTGGAGGAGCAGGATGCCTGCCCGGTGTTTGCACCCGGGGACGCGGAAGCACTTAAGAGCGGACATCCTGATTTTATTGGGTTTAATTATTATAATACTGCCACCTGCGAAGCCAGTGACGGAACAGAAGCCATGGACCCAGGAGCAGATCAGCAGACAGCCAGGGGAGAGTCTGGATTTTATAAAGGGTATAAAAACCCCCATTTGCCGGTTACTGAATTTGGGTGGGAGATTGATCCGGCAGGATTTAGAGCAACCATAAGAGAAATGTATTCCAGATACCGTCTCCCCATGATTGTTACGGAAAATGGGCTTGGCGCTTATGATAAGCTGGAGGGAGAAAAAATACACGATCAATACCGCATGGAATATCTGAGAAAACATATCCAACAGATTCAACTGGCAATTACAGATGGTGCGGAGATGATGGGGTATTGTCCATGGTCAGCCATTGACTTAATTTCAACCCATGAGGGCATGGTAAAGCGTTACGGTTTTATCTATGTTGACAGGGATGAATTTGATGTGAAAAATTGTGACCGCTATCGGAAAGATTCATTTTACTGGTATAAAAAAGTGATCGCCAGCAATGGAAAGGATTTGAATTAACGGGGAACGGGGAGAGTATCTCTTAAAAAGGTCTGTATTGGTTATTGCCAGTGCAGACTTTTTCTTTGCATGGAGTTGCGGATATCATGACAGGGTGATAGAATCATGGAAGAACAAAAATATTTCTATTGCCAGTGGAGGGTGCTATGAAGGACAAAATAAGGTTGATAATCGAGCAGGAAGATAAGCGGAATCCACTAACAGATGAAGTGATTGCCGGTGAGTTAGGAACACTGCGTGAAAACATAACCAGAGCCCGGATCGAAGCTGGAATTCCTGCGTCATCGGAACGGAGAAAAGAACGGTTACTCCATGAGGTTCAGGAGCTTTTATCCCAAATGGGGCAGCTATCAGATCGTAAACTGGCAGAATTATTAAATCATCGGGGGTTTAAGATAGGTAAGTTTACAGTGGGGCAGCTACACAAATCTTACCCTGAATTATGGAATCTGGAAACCAGTGTCCTTCAGGCCGGACAGCCTGTCAGCAATAACGAACAGGAGTTTCAAGATGACATATTTCATAAGATCATTGGATCAGACGGCAGTCTGAAAAACCAGATAAGCAAAGCCAAGGCAGCAGTCATGTATCCCCCAAAAGGCCTGCATACCCTGCTCTATGGTCCTTCCGGAGTCGGGAAAAGCTTTTTGGCAGAGCTGATGCATGATTTTGCAGTCAGAACGGATAATTTTCAGGAAGAGGCACCTTATTTTGAGTTTAACTGTGCTGATTATGCTGATAATCCCCAGCTGCTTTTGGCTCAATTGTTTGGATATACCAAGGGAGCATTTACCGGAGCAACAGATCATAAAAGAGGAATCGTTGAATTGTGTGACGGCGGTATTTTGTTTTTGGATGAAGTGCACAGGCTCCCAGCAGAGGGACAGGAAATCCTGTTTTATTTAATGGATAAAGGCAAATTCCGCCGCCTGGGGGAAGCAGAAACCAGCCGGGAAAGCCATCCCTTAATTATTGCTGCAACAACAGAGGACCCGGAAAGCTCACTGCTTTTAACCTTTCGCCGCAGGATACCGATGAGCATTGAAATTCCGGCATTAGCGGAACGCCCGCTGGAGGAAAAATGGCAGTTTATCGAGTTCTATCTCACAATGGAACGAGAACGGCTTGGACGGGATATCCGCGTAAACCAGTCTGTATTAAACTGCCTGCTTTTGGCCGGGTTTCCTGGCAATATCGGTCAGTTGAAATCAGATATTCAGGTTTGCTGTGCAAAGGCATTCCTGGAGGCCAGGCTATATAATAAATCAGCGATTGAGGTAGTTGCAGATAATCTTCCGGAGCACTTGAAGAATTATATCAATCAATCGATTCCTAATGATGTTCGTCGTCTGATCAGTGGTGATGTTCTTTTTTCAGAGGCAGGATACCAGGAGTTTTCGGGTCGCTTACACAAAATGAACGGCACTGGTATTTATGAGCAGCTGGAAGAGAAATATACAAAGCTCATGAAAAATGGAATAGCAGCAGAAGAAATCAGCCGTATTCTGCAAGATGAGGTTGAAGCAACACTGGTTCTGCAGATCCGCAATATGGAAGAGTCTAAATTCAGTCTCCATGAGTTATCCACCATAGTTGGTGAAGATGTGCTGGAAATAACGGAATATATATACCAGCAAGCCCGGGAAGAATTACCGGGACTTAAGAATAAGATTATTTTTCCTATGGCCATTCATATCCGTGCATCACTTGATATGACCAAAGAACGAAGAGCCTCCCTTGGCGGCAGCTTCGAAGAGATAAAAAAGCGTCATGAAAAAGAATATCAGGTTGCGGCTCAGATTATTAATAAGGTGAATGAAAAATTCTACATTATGTTTCCTGCTGAGGAGGCCATTTTTTTGGCGATGTATCTTAGTAAATTTCAAAGCGAGCAGGTGGATACCAGGGGGAAAACGGCTGTCATTGTGTTGTCTCACGGCAGGGTGGCCGGTGGAATGGCAGAGGTTGCCAATAAAATTCTGGGAGTAAATCATGCCGCGGCACTAGAGATGGCTTTGAATGAGGACCCAGCGGTTATCTGTGAGAAAATAAAACAGCTGGTAATTGAAAGAAGCCAGGGGCGAGGCTGTATCCTGCTTGCAGATATGGGGTCACTCCTGACCTTTGCAGATAAAATCAGTCAAGAGACAAAAATCCCGGTTGCAGTCTGTGGGAGAGTGGATACTTTAATGGTAATCGAATGTCTTCATAAAGTACTTTGGACGGAAGAGTCATTGGAGACAATTGCACAAGAGCTTGACAGTAAAAAATCATTGCAGCCAAAGGCGGCCAGAACCAATAAAATGCAGCGTAAAAGAGCAATTCTTTGTTTGTGCATTACAGGACAGGGAGCTGCAAAGCTGCTTCGGGATTTTATCTCTGATCGGCTGAAGTCAGTATTGGACAATATTGTTATGGTTAACAGAGGCTATATTGAACATGAAGATGTGGAAAAAATAATACTCCAGGAAGCGGAACAATATGAAATTCTTGCAATAGCAGGGACAATTAATCCGGAAGTAAAAGACATTCCGTTTATATCCTTGTCCGATATCTATCAGTTTTCCGGTATATCAAAGCTTCGGAAAATCATTAAAAACAGTATGTTGTTGGATCATGTGATTCTTGGTGAAGTCATTACACCAGAATTAATCTTTGTGAATCCGGACTATCGGTTAAAGGAACAGCTTTTAGATCAGGCCATAGAGGTTATGACAAATAAGGGATATGTGGACGGGCGGTTTTTGCTGAGTGTTTATAAACGGGAAGGGATGATGACCACTTATTTAAAGGGAGGCATTGCCATACCTCACGGCGATCCGGCCTGTGTTACAAAACCGGTCATATCTATCACGAAACTAACCAAACCGGTTATGTGGGATGGTACAAATACGGTCGATCTCATATTTGTACTTGCACTAAATGAAAATTCAAAAAAATATTTTGAACAGCTTTATCAAATATTAAGCAGCGAAAACCTAGTAAATCTAATAAGAAACAGCAATTCTATAAAATAAATCAGGGAAAATCTTTGTCTGGACACAAAAACTGTCAATTAAGTTGGCACGGTTCTTGCTCTATATATAGGTATAGACAAGAAAGGAGTGAAACGATGAAAAAGGAAGATTTTCCAAAGATTACAGTCATCTTGAGAGGGTATACCTATTCTCAAATCAGAACCGTGGTGAAAAGCCTTCTCGGCACTGCTATAAAATCAGTGGAAATTACAATGAATACTCCGGATGCGCTTAAGATTATCAAAAGCATCAGTGAAGAATTCGGTGATGATATACTGGTTGGTGCCGGGACGGTAACCACTTACGAGGAGGCCCAGGCGGCAATTGCAGCCGGTGCCAAATTCTTATTATCTCCCATTACATTCAGTAAGGATATTATTCAATTATGTAAAACCCATGGGGTAATTTCTGTTCCGGCAGCCCTTACTCCGTCTGAAATTATGCAGGGCATAAGGGATGGCGCGGATATTGTCAAGCTGTTTCCTGCCGGAACCATGAAGGCTGCTTATTTAAGAGATATTCAGGCGCCTCTTGGCAAAATTCCTCTGATGGTAGTGGGCGGTGTTAACAGCGGGAATGTCAGAGAGTTTTTTGATGCTGGGGCTGCGTATGCAGGAATCGGCTCCGGATTATTTGAGAAAGATGATATCATCAACGAAAATCTGGCCGGACTAAAAGCATCTGCACATGCTCTGACAGAACAGCTGATGTAGAGGAGGAGATGAATGAGCGAGATTGTTTTTGACGAATCATTAATACTGGAATTAGGGGGAATAGTGGATAATACCGAAGCTTTGACGCTTTTAACGGATTATCTGCTGAAAAAGGGCTTTGTAAAAGAAGGCTACAAAGAGGCGATTCTGGAGCGTGAGGCCATGTTTCCAACCGGTCTGTCAACAGGCGAAATCAATATAGCAATTCCCCATGCGGATACCAAATATGTCAATCAGGCGGCGCTTTGCGTGGGAATTCTTAAAAAACCTGTGAAATTCAGTGCAATGGATGAA
>JAEWRS010000241.1 GCA_023398855.1 Bacillota bacterium | reverse complement strand
CCCGAGGTCAGTATAGTATCTGCTCCCGCTTCTATGGCCTCCTCAAGGCTTTTATAAGGATCCCGGCATACATCGAAAGCACGGTGAAGAGTCAAACTGCCTTTCCCCACCTTTTTTTTAAGCACCTTTAACCGTTCCACATCAAGGTTTCCATCCGGTTTTAAAAAGCCTGTCACGATACCATCTGCACCAAGCTCCCGGAACATCCGGGCATCCTCAGCAATCATCTGGAACTCATAATCTGTATACAAAAAGTCGCCATACCGGGGCCTAACCAGTACATTTATGGGAATATCACAGGCTTTGCGTATTTGCTTAAACTGGCTCACTCCAGGAGTAGTTCCTCCAATCACCAGATTCGCACAGAGCTCCAGCCTTTGGGCTCCTCCCCGTACTGCCGCTATTGCAGACTCCACAGAATCCACACAGACCTCCAAGATATAGTCTTTCATCATTTTCTCCTAACAATCTTTTTTTCATTGCCATCTTATTTTGCTTTATGGCAGGCCGCAAAATGTCCCGGTCTTACTTCTTTCATTTCCGGAGTGTTTTTGCTGCAAAGTTCTTCAGCGTAAGGGCATCGTCCGGCAAAGAGGCACCCCTGCGTCAAACGGATAGGATCAGGAAGACTTCCTTCCAGCATGATTCTGTTCCGGTTCTTCTCCACATCCGGGTCAGGGATTGGAATTGCAGAAAGCAATGCCTGTGTATAAGGATGCACCGGATCATCAAACAACGTCTCACTGTCCGTCAGTTCCACCATACTTCCCAGATACATAACGCCAATCCGGTCACTGATGTGTTTCACCATGGAAAGATCGTGAGCAATAAAGAGGTATGTAAGGTTTCTCTTCTTCTGTAAATCCTTCAGCAGATTAATTACCTGTGCCTGAATGGAAACATCAAGAGCGGATATCGGTTCATCACAGATTATAAACTCCGGATCAACAGCCAAGGCTCTGGCGATCCCGACTCTCTGCCGCTGTCCCCCGGAAAATTCATGAGGGAAACGGTTTGCATGCTCCTCGGAAAGCCCTACTGTTTCTAAAAGCTCAATTACTTTCTCTTTCCGCTCCTGTCCTTTACAGATTCCATGAGCGTCCATTCCTTCTGCAATAATATCCATGACCTTCATACGCGGATTTAAGGAAGCATAAGGGTCCTGAAAAATCATCTGCATTTTCCTTGTAAAATCATGACGATCCCCCTGCGACAGGCTGTTATTAATTTCCCGCCCATCATATTTAATTGTTCCTTCAGTCGGTTCATACAGCTGAATTACCGTCCGGCCAAAAGTGGACTTTCCGCATCCGCTCTCTCCCACCAGTCCCAGAGTCTCTCCTTTATAAATATCCAGGCTGATATCTCTCACGGCTTTTAAAGTCTGGTTTTTCCCCACATGGAAATACTTTTTCAAATGTTTTACTTCTAATAAAGGTTTCTTATCCGCCGACATTCTGGTTTCCTCCTATTCCCTTAGGGCCTTTGCCCGCTCATCAAGCAGCCAGCAGCGCGCATAATGGGTTTTGCCGCAAATCATATCCTCAGGAGGATACTGCCTGCAGACCTCCATGGTCTTTGTACATCTGGCTGCAAACGGACATCCTTTTGGCGGTTCCATCAAATCCGGAGGTGTCCCTGGAATTGCAGTCAGCTCACTTCCCTTTTCTGAAGCCTTTGGTATAGAAGCCAGAAGCCCTTTTGTGTAAGGATGAGCGGTTTCATAAAATAAATCTCTCACATCAGCAGTTTCCACCAGCTGTCCTCCATACATAACAGCAACACGGTCTGCAATATTAGCCACAACACCTAAATTGTGAGTGATAATAATAATAGAAGTCTTAATTTTTTTCTGCAAATCCCTCATCAGGTCCAGAATCTGGGCCTGAATCGTCACATCCAGGGCTGTGGTAGGTTCATCGGCTATTAAAATCCTGGGATCACAAGCCAGAGCCACTGCAATCACAACCCTTTGTCTCATTCCTCCGGAAAGCTGATGAGGATACTGATCAAACCTGGCTTCCGGATTTGAAATACCAACCAAGGAGATGAGCTCAAGGGCACGGTCTTTCATCTGTGCCTTTGACATATCCTTCCGGTGTTCTTTTAATACCTCCACGATCTGCTTTCCAATGGTCATAGTCGGATTTAAAGAGGTCATGGGGTCCTGAAATATCATGGAAATATCCGATCCTCTTACTGACTGCATCTGCCGTTCACTGTATTTTACAAGATCCTTCCCTTCCAGATGAATACTACCTTCAACAACCTTTCCATTTTTAGGAAGCAGTCCCATAATACTTTTAACGGTAATAGATTTGCCGGAACCAGATTCCCCTACGATGGCAAGAGTCTCCTGTTCGTCCAGATGAAAGCTGACTCCCCGGACTGCCAAAACCGTACCGTGCTGTGTCTCTATCTGTACCCGTAACTGATTCACTTCTAATAATCTGCTCACTGACGATTCACCTACTTTCTCATTCTGGGGTCCAGTGCATCACGCAGACCATCTCCAAGAATACTGAAACATACCATAATAAGCACAATAACAATGGCAGGAAAAATCAGTACATGGGGAAAATTACGAAGCACCTGGTATCCGTTATTGATCAAAACTCCAAGA
>JAEWRS010000237.1 GCA_023398855.1 Bacillota bacterium | reverse complement strand
CTCGTACCAGGCGGGAGAAGGATTTGATACCCACACCCATATATTCGTCAAAAATTCGTCCCAAATGGCGTTCGCTATAAAAAACATTCTCTGAAAGCTCCTTAACTGAAAGGGTTCCTCCGCTATTTATAACCATATGATTTGCTTGTGAAAATTCTTGGCGATAAGAAGCACCTTTTAAGTGCACTAGAAAAAGTCTGTCTATTTTTGTAATCAAGTCATGAATACTTAACGACATATCCAGTTCATTTGCCATAAGATGGTTCATTACAGGATTAACATCCCCAAAGGCAATGACACAATCTGTTATTTCTTTTTGTGGCATTCCGCTAAAAGCATAATAACCCGCCGGTTGAAACTCCACAATAAACAAGAGGTTAGATTTATTGGCTGATTCGCCCACATATACTGGTTTCGTGATTGGACCAAACAAGCTGCCATGAATGCAGCTATCAGTACACGATATCACCAATGTAGCACTCCCGTGAGGTACAACAGCATAATGATCTGCCATCATCCCTTTACATGGGAAAGTAATTGTGTAATTGGAAATAAAATTTCTAAGCCCTAAATGTGGTTTTATATATATAAAATCAGCACCTTGAATTAGTACACGACTATCATTCAAATAGTTCTGAATGGAATCTTTTGTAATCATTAGCACGATCACCCACGTTAATATTTGCAATTTTTTTGATATGACTCAAAGAATAAATTATCTACAGTTACAACTGCTTCACAAGATTTCAGTTTAATCAATTATATCACATAAATAAATATAAAACAGTATTGAATATTTTAGAGTTCATATTCAATACTGTTTTATAAAATTGGCTTTGTCTAGTGTCTGTAAGCAGCCAGCGATGGCGGCCTTTTTCATGGGTTGTGACCCTTTTAAGCGCTAGCAGCGTGGGAAATATAAACCTCGTGACGTCTGATACCAGAAAACCAGGTGGGCACGTTTTACAGAGATTCTTATCAGGAGGATGGCACCTAAAGGTCTTATTTTTTCACGGCTTCAGCAGTGATAAAGGAGCTGTAGAAAGTGGTTTGCGAAAGGTCTAAGCGTTCATAATGCAATTTACTGGGGGCAGCACCATCAGAAGGATATCCCATGAGTAACACTGTAACAGGAATAATATTTTCGGGAATATTAAATACTTTTTTGATTTTTTCGGGATCAAAATATCCAATCCATGTGGAGCCAATATCTAAATCCGCTGCCTGCAGCATCATATGAGTTGCGACAATACTTGCATCAATTTCACCGTCATCTTTGCCATCAAAGCTTCTTTTCCAGCTTACAGTGTTGTCGTAGCAAACGAGTAATGCCAAATGCTGATTAAAATCATAGGGAGTGCAAAGACTAAGCTTTGACAAATCTTCCTCATTATTGAGTACAAGAATTCTTTGGGGCTGATAATTGCAGGCTGTGGGGCTAATGCGTCCTGCTTCAAGAATTAATTGCAACTTGTTTTTTTCTATTTTTGTATCGTTAAACTTCCTCACAGAATAGCGCTTCTGAGCCATTTCTAAAAATTTCATTATAAACCTCCATGGACTAATATTTGACTTTTACAATGAAAGTGTATATGATTATGATACATAATTCAAGTATGCACATTTTTGTTATATACTTAACTATTTGTTAGTATTGAGGTGAAGGAATGGATTTTAATATTAAATTTGGAAACTGCCCAATATACTATACGATTTCAAAGATTGAGGGTAAATGGAAGTGGGTTATTCTGTATAAGCTCTATCAATCTAATGTAATGCGTTACAACAGACTGTGGGACGAATTACAACCAATTGCCCATAGAACGTTAAGCAAGCAGCTTAAGGAGTTAGAAGCAGATGGCTTGGTCCATCGCGAGCAATATAACGAAGTCCCGCCCAGAGTGGAATATTCACTTACAAAAGATGGGAAAACACTTACCCCCATCCTCGAATTAATGTCAGAATGGGGCAAGCAGCATAACAATCAGGAGAAATCATTAAATCAAAACTGAATAATCTTGCTGAAAAACACTCTTGTGATCAAAACGAATGGTCATAAGAGTGTTTTTTCATATATATCAAAAAACCAACTTACCCCAGAGCAGGTGGTGTGGCTTGCAAAGTTGTTATCTTGACAAATAAATAAATAGTATGCTACACTAACTATAAGTTAGTATAGACTAACAACGCAAAATCCAAAGAAAGGAGTTTTATATATGTATAATATGGAAAACAGTCCAAGGCGATATTATCAGTTAATACACAATTATCAGGAAACCCAGCTTCTTTTTGCGGCAATCCATTTAGATGTTTTTTCTTATTTGGATACACCTGCAACTGCAGAAGCAATTGCCCAATTAATAGGCTGTGATGGAAAACAATTAAAATTGCTGTTACTGTCACTGACTTCCTGCGGACTTATTAGCAAGATGGGGGATTATTTTGTGAACACACCGGAAACAAAGGATTTTCTATCCCGCAGCAGCGAAGTCTTTTTAGGAGAAGCGTTGCTGTTCAGAGAGAAGATGACCTCTCTTGATGGTTTGGAGTTAAAGCTGAAAACAGGAGAAAAGTCACCGAAAAACAATTATGATTTTGCAGAATTGGCAAAAGCCTCCATACCAGAAATGTATACCGGACGTGTTCAATGCTTTTTGCAGGAAATGAATAAACTTTTTCCGGATCCAGAACGCCCTCTTCGCATCTTAGACTTAGGCGGTGGAACCGGTATTCTGGCTATGGAATTTGTCAGGCATTTTCCCCAAAGCCAGGCAACTGTTTTTGAGACACCTAATGTGGCTGAAGTCACAAAAGAAGTGATCAGTCAGTATCAGGCAGAAAAGAGTGTCAGTGTAGTCTCTGGAAATTTTAATACGGATGATTTCGGAGAAAACTATGACTTAATTATTGCCTCCGGTATATTGAATTTCGTAGAAGGTGATCTGTCATGTTTTATGGAAAGACTGTCATTGGCTATAAAAGAGGGAGGGTATTTGCTGGTCATTGGACAATATGCGGATCGTGATCATGATGTCCCTTCCAATATGCTTAGCTGGCTTTCCGGCTTTCTGAATGGAGTTGCGCTTCCGCCAAGCAGCAGTGAGATAGAAGAGGCTGTTAAAAAAGCAGGACTAGCAACCAAGGATGCTTTTAAAGACAGAATTTTTGAAGGGCGGCTTTACCAAAAGGGGACTACAGGTGTTACCTCATCTTCTGGTGATGTCATTCGTTCTTTTATCGAGTTGACAGAACAGATCGCCAACAGCAAGACAAATGTCCTTGATTTTGGAAGCCAGGATATGATTTTTTACCGGGGGGAAATTCATATGCTTAAAATGATTGGTGATTTCCCGGGAATTTACAGTGCTTCTCTTGCACGGAAATTTGGAATCACAAGACCTGTCGTGCATAAAACACTGCAAAAACTAAGTGAGCGGGAACTGATCAGAAAAGATGATGATGACAAGGATAAGAAGCGTTTTAAGCTGTATCTGACGGAAAAAGGCTGGACGGCTTACCATTTTCATCAGAAATACCATGAAGAAAACGATAAAGCACTTTTTAATTATTTAGCCGATGTACCCAGCGACCAATTGAATTCAATAAAGGGGTTTTTAGAGCAGGCAATTGCTCTGATTCGCAACCATGCGTGAAATACCTTGTATCAACAAAAGTACATGAAGGAGATTTCTGAAAATGAGACATAAATTAATAACGATTGCAGCCGCAGCTATTATGTGCCTGTTTATGGGGGCCTGCAGTCAAAACGCCGCAAATAAGGATATACCCGTTTCGGTCCAACAATCCTCCCAAATAATAAATGAATCCGGCAATATCCCATGGGAAACTGCACAGTTGCGCACAATCACAGATCTGGGAGGAAACACTGTAAAAATACCTGCTGCTGCTGAAATCCGGCGTATCGTAATTCTTAGTCCTCCAGTGATGTCATTTGTAGTAAATGCGGTTCCGGATACAGGCATGATAGCAGGTATCAATGCCCGTGCTTTTACCACGTCAAATGTGGAAATTGTAAAAAGGGTATTTCCTAACTGGCAGTCTGTTGACACTTCTTTTGTTGACAGCAGTTTTACTATTAACAAGGAGTCCCTGCTGGCTCTTAATGCGGATATTATTTTCTATTATGGTAATTTTCAGAAGAAAGGGCTGGAAAACATAGAGATCCCGTGTATTGATTTTTTTTCAAAACAGCTGAATGATCCGGAAGCGGTTTCCATCATATGGGATAAACAGCTTCGAGAAATTCTGGGACAGGATTCAGCCGGCAATCTGCAAAATGAGTGGAATACAACAAATGAAAAGCTGTCAGAACTTTTGAAAAGGGAACATAAAAGGAAAACGGCGCTCTGCATCTTTTCAAATACAGCTGGCAATATTGTGGTAAGTGGTACCGACTCAACGGATTCTTATGCACAGAGTTTTTTTGCCAAGGCTGGTATTATCAATGCTGCTGCTGATATGGAAGGAACTTCTGAGGTCAGCATGGAACAGAT
>JAEWRS010000197.1 GCA_023398855.1 Bacillota bacterium | reverse complement strand
GGAGAATATGGCCCTTGCCTATCGCCGGGGACAGGCAAGAGGTCTTGCCTGGGGAATCAGGGCAAATGAAAAGACATTTTACCATGAAGCCCTTAAAAAACTTGGACTTGGGCTTCAGGACCGCATGACTAACAAAGTGGGACTTCTTTCCGGGGGGCAGAGACAGGCGCTTACTCTTTTGATGGCGACCTTAAAGAAGCCAAAGCTTCTTCTTCTTGATGAACATACTGCCGCCCTTGATCCAAAAACAGCCAGAAAGGTTCTGGAGATCACCCAGGAGATTGTGAAAGAGCAGAATCTCACCACGCTTATGATCACCCATAATATGAAGGATGCCATTCAGATTGGAAACAGGCTTGTGATGATGCATGAAGGCCGCATTATTTATGATATATCGGGAGAAGAGAAAAAGAATCTGGAAGTGGAAGATCTTCTTAAGAGGTTTGAAGAAGCCAGCGGAGAGGAATTCTCCAACGACAGAATGATTCTGGCAAAATAGCAGATTAAAACATAGGAATAGGAAATCTTTCTTAAGTATTTCCTGTCCTGTGTTTTTTTTGTTTTAATATTCAGATAGATTTATTTAATAGTTCGTAACATAATCTTAATAATTTTTTGTAAGACCTATGTCGCAAAGAATGACATTTTATGCTATAATTAGACAGATAGGCTCATAGACTGAATCAGCTTTCCGCTAGAAAACAGAAAGATGGAGAGAACGTACAGGATGGAAAACAAGAACGAAAAAAAAGATTATACTATCCGTTTGGATAAAGCCAGAAAAAAACGCAGCAAGAATGATTACAAAAGATATTTCATACTTGGCGGTGGAGCAATTCTTTGTGTGGCAGTCATTTCAGCAGCAGGAATGTGGATAAAGAATCATTTGCCTGCAAAGCCGGCTGGACTGGCCACAGGATCTGAAGCCATTGTACAGATGACAGAGAAGTCATCTGATTTAAAGGCAGAAGCCGAATCAGAGTCTGCTGCCCAGGCTGCAAAGGAACAAGCAGAAAAAGAAACGGTAGTAAATTCTTATAAAAATTTGGGAATAATCCAGGTTTCCGGATATTTAAATGTAAGAAAGGCACCTGGTACGGAGGAAGACGTTGTCGGAAAGCTTCAAGGTGACAGCGCCTGTGATATTTTTGAGAAGACAGAAACCGGATGGTACAAAATATCTTCCGGTGGAATAGAAGGTTACATAAATACTGAATATGTCCTGACAGGGGAAGATGCAAAAATAAAAGCAATGGACTTGGTGAAGTTAAGGGCTGTTGTTCAGACCGACAATATGAATATCTGAAAGGTGCCTTCCACCAATTCGGATGTTGTGGGACAGGCGCTTTTTAATGAACGCTATGAGGTCACTGGACAGACAGAGGGATGGATACAGATTCCCACCGGTTATTTATCTGCAGACTATGTGAAGCTGGAGTTTGGACTGAATGAGGCCAGAAAACTGGATTTAAAAGCAATGGTATTCAATCTCTACAAAAATATCGGAATTTCTGATGTGGATAATTATCTGAATGTAAGAGAAGAGCCTAGCGAAAACGGCAAGATCATAGGAAAGATGCCAAGCAAAGCAGCTGGAAATATTTTAGAGACGACTGATGATGGCTGGTATAAAATTCAGTCCGGCAAAATTACCGGATATGTAAAGTCTGATTATATCCTGACGGGACAGGCGGCAAAGGAAGAAGCTTTACAGGTTGCCGAGCTGATGGCCATTGTTAACACTGATATGTTAAATGCCAGAACAGAGCCTTCCACTAACGCGAAGATCTGGACACAGATATCCAATAATGAACGGTACCCAGTGCTTAAGCAGATAGATGGCTGGGTAGAGATTGAGCTGGAAGAAAACAGCAGTGCTTTCGTGTCCACAGATTTTGTGGATGTCAGGTATGCGCTTCCTGAAGCCATCAAGTTCTCTCCACTGGAAGAGAAGGCCAGTGAACAAGCTTCCCTGCGGACAAAAGTTGTAAATTACGCGCTGCAGTTTTTGGGAAATCCTTATGTATGGGGAGGAACCAGCCTGACGAAAGGCGCCGATTGTTCTGGATTCACTTTATCTGTTTATGCTCACTTTGGTATAGGACTGCCCCATTATTCCGGTTCCCAGGCCGGCATGGGCAAAGCAGTGAAATCCAGTGAAATGAAACCAGGAGACTTGATTTATTACGCGGATAGCAAAGGAACCATTAATCATGTGTCCATGTATATCGGTAATGGTCAGATTGTACATGCAGCCAGCAGGCGTAGTGGTATAAAAATATCTACTTGGAATTACCGTACACCGGTGAGGATACGAAATATGATCGGGGATTAATACAAAGCTCCCGGATTAAGTTTTGATCGATTGTTTGATTAAATCTTAATCCGGGAGTTTTTTGCTTTCAAGTTTCCGGGTTTACAAATTTTGGAAAAGGTATTATAATGTACACACCGTTATACTTGTAGAAATACAACGGAAAAACTGATTATAAATATCCTGAGGGGGTCTTAAAATGAGGAAGTTGTTTAAGCAGGTTTTAGAAGCACTGGAAAAGGGAGAGGATGGGGTTTTAGTAACCATTATTGCAAGCTCCGGATCCACACCCAGAGGTGCCGGGTCCCATATGTTGGTTAGAAAGGACGGATCAACAGCAGGAACCATCGGGGGCGGAGCAGTGGAATACCGGTCTGTCCAGAGAGCTCAAACAGCGATTGAGGAAAAGTCATCTTATATCCACAGCTTTGTACTGGGAAAAGAACAGGTAGCTGATCTGGGTATGATCTGCGGTGGTGATGTGGTGGTATGCTTCCAG
>JAEWRS010000156.1 GCA_023398855.1 Bacillota bacterium | reverse complement strand
CCAATTTCCATAAGCAACAGGACATTTATTGTTCTGGGAAAGGCCAGGATCCTGAATATTCCTCTTTCCGTATGGATCATGGTGCTCTGCATTATAATTTTTGGCATCATTCTGTCTAAAACAAAATTCGGAAGAAGCGTCTATGCCATTGGAGGCAGCATGGAAGCAGCCAGACTTGCCGGATTAAATCCCAAGAGGATCATCACAACCTGTTACGTGATGATGGGAATTCTTTGCTCCATCGGAGGCATTATTTTTGCAGCCCGCATGAATTCCGGTCAGCCGGCTGCCAATGTAAACCTGGAATTTGATGCGATTACAGCCGTTATTCTGGGGGGCGTATCCTTTATCGGAGGAGTGGGAAATATGGGGGGAACCATCCTGGGTATTATTTTGATTCAGGCCTTTAACACGGGCCTTACCATGGTGAATGTTCCCAGCTTCTGGCAGTTTGTTGCAAAGGGAGGGCTTCTCTTATTCGCTCTGGCAACGGACTATTTAAGAAAGCAGAAGAGAGAGCGGGATTTACTTGCCGCTTCCATGAAGAATTTATAGGTGTCAATGGAAAACCGACAGGTTTTCTTAAGATAGAGCAAAAACTAAAACAGGAGGGTTTCAGATCATGAAAAAAACAGCAGCAATTATTTTGATGGCAGCAATGGCAATGGGGTTGACGGCCTGCAGCGGATTTTCCGATGAAAAAGCGGAGACATCTACGTCGGCGGGAGCTGCAGAGACAACGGCAGGCGGTACAAAGGCAGAAGAAAAGAACCAGGCTCAGGCAGGAGGAAAGGGTGTTGTTTACGGAATTTACAAGGCTGGTGATCAGACATGGTTTATTGACGAAGGAGCGGCAGCAAAAGAAGTTGTGGAAGAAAAGGGCGATGAATTTATCTATGTAGACGCAAAGATGAGCCCGGAAGAATACTTAAAGGCCATTGACAATGCCATTGCCAATAAGGCAAAGGGAATTGTTACCTGCATTCCGGACCAGACCATGTCCCAGGCAGTGGTTGATAAATGTAAGGAGGCAGGAATACCGATTGTGGCTGCTGACGATGCGCTTCAGACTGAGGCTGGTGAGAAGATCGCTCCATGGGTAGGTATCAATGCTTATGTGATCGGACAGGCCAATGGACAGTGGCTGGCTGATTATGCCAATGATAATAATCTCACAGGGGATCCGGAATGCGGACTGCTGATCCTGACCATGGATACTGTTTCTTCTTGTGTTCCAAGGGCAGAAGGAGAATATGATAAATTTACGGAAGCAAGTCCTGATTTTGCAAAAGAGCGGATCTATAAGGCTGATTATGATGGAACTACTGACAAAGGAAATGTAGCAGCAACTTCCGTTATTACTGCTCATCCGGAAATTAAGAAATGGCTGGTAACCGGAGCCAATGAGGAAGGTACCATTGGTGCTGTCCGGGCGCTGGAGAGCGCCGGACTGGATGCCAACGCAACCGTAGTAGGTCTGGGAGCTTATATGGCAAAAGACGAATGGAACAACAAAGGAGCAGACGGAACCTGCATGAAAGCAGCAGCCTACTTTTCCTCTGATTCCGTTGGAGCAGGTTCTGTCAATGTTTTATATGATGTGATCAGCGGAAAAGAGGTACCAAAGGAGACAGCCGTTGATGCGGTGATCGTTACCCACGAAAACTATAAGGAAGTAATGGGCAAAGCAGCGGAATAAACCGATTGCCTGGTGGTGAAAAAAGCAGCCTCTGCAATGCAGAGGCGCTTTTTTTCAGTTCCTGATAGAAAAACGGTACTCAGAAGGGGTCACCCCTGTCACCTTTTTAAAGGTGGTGCAAAAGCTGCTTTCACTGGTGAAACCCGTACTAAAGCAGATATCTTTGATGGAAATGTCCAGAGACTTTAACAGGAACTTGGCATTGTTGACTCTGGCGGCAATCACATATTCGTGAGGGGAAAAGCCGGATTCTCTTTTAAACAGCCTGCTAAAGTAAAAGGGACTTAAGGATGCCTGGTCAGCCAGATCCTTCAGGGTAAGAGGGTCTGTTAAGTGTTCGTTGATGTAGGCAATGGTGTCTTCAATGATGCTGGAAGAAACGTTTTCAGAATGTTCAAAGTCCCTGTTGACCAAAAGCTCCGTCAGGATATTAACAATATAATTGTTCAGCCATGCTTCTTTGACGGAAATACACTCTCGAAACTGCAGATAAATTTTGTGTAAGTATTTTTCCAGACGGTAGGTATCCCTCAGGGAAATGACAGGAGGGCCTCCATCCAGGATTGCATCATAATATCCTGCGGCACCAATGCCGTCAAAATGAAGCCATTCCGCTTCCCAGCCTGTGGTGGTCCAGTAGGAATGGGGCTCAAAGCAGTTTAACACGACGACCTGTCCTCCGCCTGCATGAAAGACCCGTCCGCCTGTTTCCACCTGACATTCCCCTCTTCGGATGAACATGATGAGGAAGCTGTCATAGGAATTCCGATGCAGGGAATAGCCGGGGTCGTACCGGAAAAGTCCCATGTTAATGGGATATAAGAAGATTCTTTTTGCCTGGGCACTAGGTGTGTATACATAATAATCTGACCCTGAGATGACTCCCCGTTCTGTAGACAACATATGTGTGCCCTCCTTTCTTTTTATGAATCCATTATAGAAAAATTACGGTGATTCGTCAATCATATCAGAGCAATTTTTATAAACTACTTGGCAACTAAAGATAATGAAAATCACGATAAAAGATTATATAGTATAGGCAAGAACTTAAAAGGAGGTCAAAGAATGGAAGCAGTAAAAGTATGGGAGGAATCTATCGTCATACCCACTTATGAGGTAGGGGGAGCAGATAAAAACCCGATGTTTCTGGAGAGCCGCGTTTATCAGGGAAGTTCGGGAAAGATTTACCCGTATCCTACTATAGAGAAAATCCATGACACCAGGACGGATAAAGTCTATCAGGCGGTCTGGCTGGAAAATGAATACTTAAGAGTAATGATACTCCCGGAGCTTGGCGGAAGGATTCAGCGGGCTTTTGACAAAACCAATCAATATGACTTCGTTTATTATAACCATGTCATAAAACCTGCTTTGGTGGGGCTCTGCGGTCCATGGATCAGCGGTGGAATAGAATTTAACTGGCCCCAGCATCATCGTCCAACCACCTATTCCCCGGTAGATTATATGCTGTTGGAACACGAAGATGGTTCAAAAACCTGCCGCGTCTGTGATGTGGATCAGATGTATGGAACAAAGGGGGAGGCCAGCTTTACCCTGTATCCTGGAAAGGCTTATATAGAAATAAAGGGCCAGCTTTACAACCCAACCCCAATACCCCAGACCTTTTTATGGTGGGCAAACCCTGCAGTTCCTGTCAATGATTACACCCAGTCTGTTTTTCCTCCGGATGTTCACGCCGTGATGGACCATGGAAAAAGGGATGTGTCCCGTTTCCCCATTGCAACCGGAGTATATTATAAACATGACTACAGCGAAGGTGTTGATATCTCCCGTTATAAAAACATCCCGGTTCCCACTTCCTACATGGCAGAAAAGAGTAAGTTTAACTTTGTAGGAGGCTATGATTACCAGGTGGGAGCGGGAATTCTTCATGTGGCGGACCATCACATTTCCCCTGGCAAGAAGCAGTGGACCTGGGGCTGTGGTGATTTTGGAAAGGCCTGGGACCGAAACTTAACTGACGAGGATGGCCCCTATATTGAATTGATGACCGGGGTTTATACGGATAACCAGCCGGATTTCACCTGGCTAAAGCCCATGGAAGAAAAAACCTTTACCCAGTATTTCATGCCTTATAAGGCCGTTGGCCCTGTGAAAAACGCATCCATTCAAGCCGTCATAAACTTAGAAACAAAAGAAAATGAAATAAACATTGTTGCATATGGAACGCAGGAGTATGCTGATGCACGGATTTTGCTGACATATGGAAATGATACGTTATTAGATGAAACCACGATTCTTTCTCCGGTCCATATTTATGAAAAGGTGCTGCATACGGGTGTGGAGGATGAGACAAAGCTGACACTTACCGTTCTTTCCGGAGAAAAGGAATTGATTTCTTATACTCCATTAAAGAAAGAGGTTCCAAAGCTCCCGGACCCGGCAAAAGCGTCTGATGACCCGGAAAAAATCATGACAAATGAAGAATTGTATCTGACCGGTCTCCATATTGAGCAATACCGTCATGCAACCTACAGGCCGGACCCTTATTACTTAGAAGGTTTGAAAAGGGATCCCGGAGATATCCGTATCAATAACGCCTACGGTGCTTTGCTCCTGCGCAGAGGATGTTTTGAAGAAGGAGAGGAGCATTTTAGGAAAGCGCTGAAGCGGGCGGTCTGGAAAAACCCTAATCCATACGATTCTGAACCATATTACAATCTGGGTCTGGCCCTCTTTTATCAGGAAAAATATGAGGATGCCTTGGAAGCTTTTTATAAGGCCACATGGTCAGTGGAACAGCAGGAAATGGGTTTTTATTATCTTTCCTGCTTGGAAGCAAAGAGAGGTAATTATGAAAGCGCTTTGGAATTTGTAAATAAAGGACTGGTGAGAAATGCCCATAACGTGAAGGCCAGATCCTTAAAGGCCTATCTTTTGCGCAGGCTTGGCAGAATGGAGGAAGCAAAGGACCTTATTGCCAGGAATTTGGAAGTGGATCCCTTTGACTATGTTTCATGGCTGGAATCTTCCTATCTGGAGCCGGACAGCAAAGAGGAGACCAGGATAAAGGTCAGCCGTCTGGCCAGAGACTTTCACGAGAACTATTTAATGGCAGCCAGGTATTATGGGGAATTTGGCGCATATGAAGCTGCTGTAGAGACTCTGGACCAGTGTACCAGGAAATGGCCCATGCTCTATTACTACAAGGCTTATTATCAGGAGCTTATGGGAATAGACGGTTCAAAGGCTTTAAAGCAGGCCGAGGACTGTACAACGGATTACTGCTTCCCTAATAAGCTGGAGGATATTCTGGTATTAAAGCATGCGATAAGAAATAACCCGGAAGGGGCTAATGCTTATTATTATCTTGGGAATTTATATTATGACAAGCTTCAGTACCGTACCGCCCTTTCCTGCTGGGAGCAGTCTGCACAGTTAAATCCAACATTTCCGACTGTATGGAGAAATTTATCATTGGCTTATTATAACAAGGAAAAAGACAAGGTAAGTGCCAGAAAAGCTATGGAAAAGGCCTATAGCTTAGACCCGGCTGATGCCAGAGTGTTTCTGGAACTGGACCAGCTTTATAAAAAACTGGATATGCCTGCACCGGAACGGCTGAAAAGATATGAAGCCGCCAGAGATGTATTTATGGAGCGGGACGACTTAATGATAGAATATGCAACCCTATTAAACCTTCTGGGACGTTACAAGGAAGCTTATCATTTCATTATGAACCATAAATTTCATCCATGGGAAGGCGGAGAAGGGAAAATAACAGCCCAGTATGTGGTCTCTCTTGTGGAGCTGGCC
>JAEWRS010000147.1 GCA_023398855.1 Bacillota bacterium | reverse complement strand
AATGGCTTTTGCTATAGTCTTTTTCCCATTATCATTTACAATCTGAGTTCGCTTTTTCCACAGAGGCAAACTGAATATCAGTATTGCAGTCAAAGCAATCTGTAATATTGCAATAATACGGTAGCCGCTGTTCCACCCCATTTCTCTGCTTAGTGCATAGCCCATAATATAAGGTCCCATGGTTGCTCCAACGCCCCACATACAATGCAGCCAACTCATATGCCGGCTTTTGTAATGCAGTGCAACATAATTGTTTAAGGAGGCATCAACGCTTCCAGCACCAAGTCCATAAGGAATAGCCCAAATACAAAGTCCCAGGAAGGAATGAGTAGCAGAAAAGCCCAGCAATGCAATTGCCGTGATTGCAACACTGATTGCGGTAAGCTTACCGGTTCCCAGTTTTCGTGTCAGCCTGTCACTTTGCAGACTAGAAATAATCGTACCAACCGCTATAACCATAGAAATGATACCGGCAAATGAAATCGGAACACCTAACTCAAAATACATGGTAGGCCATGCAGAACCCAAAAGCGAATCAGGTAACCCAAGGCTGATAAAGGTAATATATATTACTGTCAATAATAATTGAAACATCCGTGCATCTCCTCTCCGTTTCGTACATAACACTTTGGTTCACAAATCACATGACCCTCCTTTTAAAAACAATCTACATTTACAATAATATCGACTTCTTCATCTTGCTTCAATCTCAAAACAGACTTATAATATAATAAAACCGACTAGCCATGTTTATAAAGGAGGTATGCAATGAGTTTAGATAAATGTGCACTAAATATTAATCATTACCAAAAAGAATTACAGCCTCATGGAACACTGGAATTTCCCTGCGCCGGATATGCATCAATACACACAAATGCTCTGGAAGATAACATTCCCTGGCACTGGCATGAGGAAATGGAAATTATATATATTAAAAAAGGAACCCTTAAATTGCAGATTCCTGCCGCTAATTATATGATGAAGGAAGGCGATTGTGCTGTAATCAACACAAATATACTTCACTACGCAGTTGCGGATCACTCCTGTGAACTAAATTCACTGGTATTTGGTTCCTCTATTATTACCGGAAGTATTAGCTCTGCATTTTACCAAAAATACATGCAACCATTGCTGACATGCTCATCATTTACCTGCATAGCCTTTGATAAACAAAATTCTAATATTGCAGAGTATTTTTGCAAAGCATTTGAATCTTTGCGAACCGATGCTTTTGGCTATGAATTCACTGTACGTGAAGAGCTATCACGTATTTGTTTACATCTTTATAAACATTTTTCAAACCAGCTGTTCACCGCAAAACAAACACAAAACACTGATAATATTCGTATTGAAAAAATGATTGATTTCATTCAAAATCACTACACAGAAGATATGGCATTAAGCCACATTGCCCAGTCCGCAGATATTGGAGAGCGCGAATGCCTGCGTTGCTTCAATAGAACAATTGGACAATCGCCCATTCAATATCTACTCAAATACAGATTAATGCAGAGTGCAAATTTACTTTTGGCATTCCCTAATTTAAGCATTTCTGAAGTGGCAAGTAACTGCGGCTTTGATCACCCAAGCTACTTTTCTAAAATATTTAAGCAGTTTTACAATTGTTCGCCAAAAGAATATAAAAAATCACCCAGCCCACATTGACCGTGAGTTGAGTGATTTGCATCATCCCCTGTTGTTTTTGATGGAAATAACCGTTCAAAATATATCAGCAGGAAAATAACCTTTTACCCGATTTAATATCTCCATTGATATTTTCAGTCTTTATTTCACCGTTTGCTTTCACGACGATACACGTGGTATCATACCCTTTATTCTCAATTAAATTTTTGTCAAATTCAATTAATAATTGGCCTTGCTTCACTTTATCTCCGCTTTTAACCATGGCTTTTATGCCTTGACCGTTTAATTCCACCGTATTTATGCCAACGTGAATGATAATCTCACTTCCGTTCTTTGCCCGAATCCCTACTGCATGATCCATGGCTACAACAACTTCACCGTCACAAGGTGCAATAACCTTTCCTTCATCTGGTATAATGGCAATCCCTTCTCCACATAACCCCTTTGAAAATGTTTCATCCTTTACCATTGATAAAGGAATTAATTTTCCTGATATGGGACTGGACACTATGATATTCCCATCATCTCTTAATCCAAATGCTTTAAATACTGTTGGCATGGCAAAGGAAACAGCAAACGTGACGGCTATACTAATAAGCAGCAGCATTAAGTTAGAAGCAATTGAGCCGTCTCCCAGAAAGGTTGGGATACTGAAGATATTTGGCCAAACATAAGCATACATTTTTAATGCAAACAATATACTTAAAAAACCGCCGATTCCGTTGCCAATCATAGCACTTAGCATTGCATATCTGTCTTTAACCATAACAGAATAAAGTGCGGGTTCACTTACTCCCAAGAAGGCTGTAACACCCGTTTGAGATGCAATCGCTTTCAGCTTTTTATCCTTCGCTGCGACTGCCGTACCTAATGCAGAACCGGATACAGCCATATTTAAGAAAAACTCAATGGGTAAAATTTTTGAACTGCCGCCCGATGATAATTCAAATAGCTCAATGGGACCTAACGACTGATGCAGTCCGGCTAAGGTCATGACCGGCATAAGAAAGCCTATAATTAATCCGGCAAAAGGTCCTATTGTTCCAATCATCCATCGAAAACCTCCGCCTAATATAAGAGCCATCCAGTTGCCCAGCGGAGCCACTAAAAGCATTGTAACCGGAATAGTTACCCCCAATGATAAGATCGGAACTAAAAGCGTATTAAACGTTCCCGTTTTTATCACCTTATTCCAGAACCGATTTACATAACTCAATAACAGAACCCCGAGCAATGCCGGAAAAATAGTGGATGAATAAGAATACATTGGTACAGGAACCCCAAAAAAAGATAAAGCAGCGCCTTCGCTGACCAGGCTTACAAAGGAAGGATAAACCAATGCGCCTGCCACGCAAACAGCCAGTCCCTGATCTGTCTTAAAACGCTTTGCCGCTGACATTGCAATTAAAATAGGCAAAAAATAGAATGTTACATCTGAAATAATACTAAAAACCTGGAAAGCACCTTCTGTACCATTGCTTATTTTTAATGTTGTAAATATTAAGAGGATGATTTTCATCATTCCTGCGGCACATAGCGCCGGAATGATGGGCGCTATAATGCTTGTAAGTGCGTCCAGAATCGTCATGGGTGAAAACTTCTTTTTTGTTTCCGCCGCTTCCTGACTGGTTTTATCGCCCAGCATGGGTTCAACCTCTTTAAAAACTTCTGCTACTGCTGGTCCTATAATAACCTGAAACTGTCCTCCCTGCTCCGCGAGTCCCATAACACCATCTAAATCCTTAATGGCATTTTTATTTACTTTTGAATCATCAATTAAGTTAAATCTTAACCGTGTAACGCAATGAACACAATTAGCAATGTTATCTTTTCCCCCCAGCAATGAAACTATTTCCCTGGCCAGCTCCTTTTTCCCCATCGCTTAACCTCCTATTCTCCTATAATTCTTCACCGTTTGTTTCTATACAATGCTTGTACCATTCAAAGGAATCCTTTTTATAACGCATATTACTCCCTTTTCCGGAATTATCCCGATCCACATAGATAACCCCATAACGCTTGTCCATTGTCCGCGGTCCGCAGGAAACTATGTCAATAATCCCCCACATGGTATAGCCAAATAAATCTACACCGTCACTGATGGCTTCTTTCATGGCTTTAAAATGCTCTTTTAAATACTCTGTCCGATATGGATCATGCACCTGGCCATCCTCTAGCTTATCAAAAGCTCCCAGGCCGTTTTCAGCAATGAAAACCGGAAGCTGATATCGGTCATATATTTTATTAAGCTGAATCCTTAAGCCTTTGCTGTCAATGGTCCAGCCAAAGTCACTTTTCTTTAAATATGGATTCGCATATACCTTACCTGCCATATTGCCAACGGTCACTTCCCAGTCTTCTTCAACGGAAGCCACCTGGGAGGCATAATAAGAAAATGACAGAAAATCCACTGTATTTTCAGATAATATTTTTTTGTCCTCCTCTGATAAATGAAGCTTGACATTTAACTTCTTAAACATCTCATTCATATATTCTGGATATTTACCACGTGCCATGACATCAAAATAAAAATAGTTAGCATACCATTCATCCTGGACTGACTGAAAGACATCATCAGGATTACATGTTCCAGGATATATAGTAAACGCAGCGATCATTGCTCCTATATTATTTTTTCCAATCATCTTTTTTGAAAGCTCTACTGCTCTTGCATTTGCAATAAACTGATGGTGCAGACTTTGGAAAATTGTCTGATCCATATCCTCTTTTTGATCGTCTATTAATGATATTCCATCCCAATGGGCAAACCTTGCAGCGTTGATTTCATTAAATGGCAGCCAATAATCCACCATATCTCCAAAGTTTTCGAACAGCACCTCTACATAAT
>JAEWRS010000132.1 GCA_023398855.1 Bacillota bacterium | reverse complement strand
CACCGTTACTGAGGCAGAGGCAGAAGAAACCTCAAAAATTGTTGGAATGGCTGCTTTAAAGTATGGAGATTTATCCAACCAGGCCTCTAAGGACTATGTGTTTGATATGGACCGCTTCGTATCTTTTGAAGGAAATACAGGCCCTTACATTCTCTACACCATTGTCAGAATCAAGTCCATCCTGGCAAAATACCAGGGGCTTGAAGACAAATACCCTGGACAAGAGAAGATTCTTGCTGCTGTCACTGAGGCGGAAAAAGAGCTGATGCTTCAGCTTTCCAGATATAATGAAATCATGGAAACAAGCTTTGCTGAGCTTGCACCTCATAAAATGTGCCAGTACATCTACGAGCTTGCCAATGCCTTTAATCGTTTTTACCATGATACCAAGATCATATCGGAAGAGAATAAAGAGCGTCAGGCATCCTGGATCAGGCTGATTAAGCTTGCCAAGGATGTATTGAATACCTGTATCGGCGTATTGGGGATTGAGGCGCCGGAACGAATGTAAATGGTGAATGGATGTGAGAAGCTATGAAAGTATCGCACTTGACGACTAATACCTTTTGGAAGGGCGAATCAGGTGTCAGGGCTCTGGTTGAGGACCAGGGAAAGGAATATAAGGCAAGTTTGCATATCAAGGGTAGTCAGGTTTTTGACTACTCTTGTTCCTGTACTCAGGGAAATTCCTTTCGGGGTATGTGTCCCCACTGCAGGGTTTTGCTGGAAACCTTCCAGGAGCAGGAAACAGAGAATCAGGGGAGGGCGGTAACGACCTCCCAGCAGGCCAGAGCTATGATCAGGGAATATACGAACAGAGAAGTGTCCCGCATCATGGGGGAGGGAGAAGAGGAACAGGTAAGGCTTGACTTATCCCTTCTGGTCAATCGCAGAGAAGTGAAGCTGGAGTTTAAGCTGGGAATAGACCGGCTGTATATGATAAAGGATCTGGTCTCTTTTGCAAATGCGGTTGAGAACGGTACCTATGCGGAGTACGGAAAAAATTTGGCATTCCATCACAGTATTTCTGCTTTTGTAAAAGAAAGCCGTCCCCTTTTGGAATTTGTTCTGGAGATGGTCAATTCTTACTGTGAACATTTTGAACAGTTTCAGAAAAGCTCTTTTTCCGCAAAGCCGGTCCTTCGTATTTTGACCTTAAGCCAGGCGAACCGTGACCGCTTTTTTAAGATCATGATGGGGAAGTGCCTGGAAATTGAAGATTACAGGGGGCAGACACGGCAGCTTGAGGTGGTGGACCGCAATCCTGATTTAACGGTTGTGGTAAAGCGCAAGGGGCGGGAAGGGGTATTGGTTTCCATTGACTTAAATTTACTGGCTTTTGAGGGAGAACACCGCTTATATCTGGCAGATAACAAGTATTTATACTGCTGCGACCAGTCCTGCAGTGAGGCTCTTTCCGTATTTCTCAAACAGATGATGGAAGGGTATCGGACTTCCTTTGAAACAGAAATCAACAATAAGGATATGCCGCTTTTTTATGAGAGAGTTATAAAAAGAATTGCAGCCTATTGTACCATTGACTCCAGGGAAGTGGATTTAGAGGCGTATAAACCGGAAGAGCTGAAAGCCCGGTTTGATTTTGATTCTGATGGACCGGATGAACTGGTTTTAAAACCCACCCTTTCCTATGGTGATTATTCTTTTCAGCCGGTAGAGGATGAACACCTTCCACGTACCGTATGCCGGGACGTACCCGGAGAGTTCCGCATCAGCCGCCTGATAACCAGATATTTTAAATACAAGGAATACGAATCAGAATACCCTGCAATCCGGGATGATGAGGAAGCAGTATACCAGCTGTTGAGCTCAGGGATCAGTGAGTTCATGTCATTGGGAGAGGTATATTTTTCCGAATCCTTTAAGCATTTAAAGATCCTGCCGCCTCCCAAGGTATCCATTGGAGTGCGGAGTACGGGAAACTGGCTGGAGCTGAGTGTGGATACAGACGGTTTGTCTGGTGAGGATCTGGCCAGACTTTTGGAGATGTACAGTCAGAAAAAAAGATATTACAGACTAAAAAACGGGCAGTTTATAAGCCTTGATGACAATGGACTTTTGACAGTAGCAAAGCTGGTGGAGGGCTTATCTGCAGATCCTGGCACGCTGAATCGGTCTTTCCGCCTTCCCAGATACAGAGCTCTTTATCTGGACAGCATTTTGAAAGTAGGTAACGGCATTACCCTTTATAGGGATCAGCTTTATAAGGCCGTTGTCAGGGGAATGAAGTCCGTGGAGGACAGTGATTTTGAAATTCCCCAGCCTCTCCGCCAGGTACTGAGAGGATATCAAAAGACAGGCTACCGCTGGCTTAAAACCCTGGACAGCTATGGCTTTGGCGGAATACTGGCCGATGACATGGGACTTGGAAAGACCATTCAGGTCATTGCCCTGCTCCTTGATGAAGCAGGTAAAAAAGAGCATACCACTTCCCTTATTGTTTGTCCTGCTTCCCTGGTGTATAACTGGGAAAATGAAATCCGCATGTTTGCCCCATCCCTAAAGGTGGTAACAGTTACCGGCGTATCAGGAGAACGGGAAGAATTGCTAAACCATAGTGAGGAAGAAGATGTGCTGATCACTTCTTACGATCTTTTGAAACGTGATATAGATCTTTATAAAAGCAGGTCCTACCGGTTTCAGATCATTGATGAGGCCCAGTACATTAAAAATGCGTCCACTCAGAGTGCCAGAGCGGTAAAGAGCATTCCTGCGAAAAACCGGTTTGCATTGACAGGTACCCCCATCGAAAACCGCCTGTCTGAGCTGTGGAGTATTTTTGATTTTCTTATGCCCGGATTTCTGTTTCACTACCGGAAATTTAAAAAAGAGTTTGAGCTGCCCATTGTAAAGGATAAGGATGAAAGGGTTTTGGAAAGTCTTCACCGTCTGATTGGTCCTTTTCTTTTAAGGCGGCTTAAAAAGGATGTGTTAAAAGAACTGCCGGATAAGCTGGAAACAACGGTTTATTCTGCCTTTGACAAGGAACAAAAAGAGCTGTATACGGCAAATGCATTCCGCTTAAAACAGGAGCTTGAACGTCTGGAAGGCAGATCTGGAAAGGATAATATTCAGATCCTTTCGGCACTGACCAGGCTGCGGCAGATCTGCTGCGATCCCCATTTATGCTATGAGAATTACAAAGGCGAATCGGCAAAGCTGGAAACGTGCATGGACTTAATACGGAACGGCGTGGAGGGAGGTCATAAAATCCTGCTTTTTTCCCAGTTCACTTCCATGTTGGAAATCATTGAACAAAGACTGAAAAAAGAGGCGATTTCCTACTACATGCTGACAGGGTCAACTCCCAAAGAAGAGAGACTCCATATGGTAAACTCCTTTAAAGATGATGGGATTCCCCTGTTTCTTATTTCGCTTAAAGCAGGAGGCACTGGCCTTAACCTGACTGCAGCCGATATTGTCATACACTTTGATCCATGGTGGAATGTGGCAGCTCAGAACCAGGCAACGGACCGGGCCCACCGGATCGGCCAGGAAAAGCAGGTAAGTGTATTCAAACTGATCACAAAAGGCACCATTGAGGAAAATATACTAAAGCTTCAGGAGTCTAAAAAGGATCTGGCGGAACAGATTATAACCGAAGGGACAGTATCCATGAGTAATATGACTAAGGAGGATTTACTGGGTCTTTTGGATATTTAGAGAAACTGCATTGATAAATAAATGCATTTCCATAAATCATTAGAAAGAAAGAGAGGATGAATGAGTGATGAAAGTGCTGATGTTAAACGGAAGCCCTCATGAAAGAGGCTGTACCAACCGTGCCCTTCTTGAGGTGGAAAGGGCATTGAACGAAGAAGGCATTGAGACGGAAATTTTCCATGTTGGGAGCCAGTCAGGCCATGGCTGTATTGCTTGCCAGAAGTGTGCCGGTACAGTAAGGTGTGTTTTTAATTATGATATGGTCAATCACGTTCTTGAGGAGATGGAAACAGCGGCGGGACTGGTGGTAGGCTCTCCGGTTCACTATGCTTCTCCTAACGGCACGGTGCTTTCCTTCCTGGACCGTTTGTTCTATGCTGGAAGGAATTTTGCCTTTAAGCCAGGTGCAGCTGTTGTTTCTGCCAGGAGGGCAGGCACCACGGCGTCTCTTGATGTTCTGAACAAATATTTTACTATTGCTCAGATGCCGGTAGTTTCTTCCTCTTACTGGAATATGGTTCACGGATTTACTCCTCAAGAGGTGGAGCAGGATTTGGAAGGGCTTCATACCATGAAGACTCTGGGAAAAAATATGGCATGGCTGTTAAAATGTCTTGAGGTGGGAAAAGCCGCAGGAATCAACTTTCCAGATAAAGAGGAAATACCCAGGACTAATTTTATCCGGTAAGTAAGGAAAAAATACCCTTTACTTTTTCTTTTCATAGTGTATAATTAGAAAAGCACTAGATATAGTAATATAAATACATAAGACACAAAATATAGAATAGGTAAAGGTGACAGGAATGATTAAGGTTCAAAAGCGAGATGGCAGAATTGTAGAGTATGACAGAGAAAAGATCGTTACGGCTATCCGAAAAGCTAATGCAGAAGTAGAGGCAAGAGAACAGGCCAGTGAAGAAATGATCGATGAGATACTGGGATATGTAGAGAGCCGCGGTTCGGATGTAATTAATGTTGAGACCATTCAGGACATGATTGAGAGTGGCCTTGTTAATAAAAATAAATACACCCTTTCCAAGAAATACATCATATACCGTTACCAGAGAGCCCTTTTGCGGAAAGCGAATACAACGGATGAATCCATTCTCAAACTGATCAAGAACGAGAACAAGGAATTGGCAGAGGAGAATTCTAATAAGAATACCATACTGGCTTCTACTCAAAGGGATTACATTGCTGGAGAAGTGTCCAGGGATCTGACGAAAAGGATGCTGCTTCCGGAGAGAATATCCATTGCCCATGAGCAGGGAGCAATCCATTTCCATGATGCCGATTATTTTGTTCAGCCTATTTTTAACTGCTGCCTGATCAACATCGGTGACATGCTGGATAACGGCACAGTTATGAATGAAAAAATGATTGAAAGCCCCAAGAGCTTTCAAGTGGCATGCACCGTCATGACACAGATTATTGCAGCCGTTGCAAGCAATCAGTACGGCGGCCAGTCTGTGGATATCCGCCATCTTGGAAAATACTTGAGAAAAAGCAACAATAAATTCCACAATCAGATCCAAGCGGAATTTGGAGATGCGGTCAATGGGGAAATAGTGGAGAAGATGGCAGCTATCCGCTTAAGAGATGAACTGAAATCCGGTGTTCAGACCATTCAGTACCAGATCAATACCTTAATGACGACCAATGGACAGGCACCTTTTGTCACGTTATTTTTATGCCTTGATGAAAAGGATGAGTACCTTGCAGAGAATGCCATGATTGTAGAGGAGGTCCTTCGTCAAAGGCTGGAAGGTATTAAAAACGAAGCCGGAGTTTATGTTACTCCAGCATTCCCGAAGCTGATTTATGTTCTGGATGAGAACAACTGCTTAAAAGGCGGGAAATACGATTATATAACCAGGCTTGCAGTGAGATGCTCGTCAAAGCGCATGTATCCGGATTACATTTCCGCGAAAAAAATGCGGGAGAATTACGAAGGAAATGTATTTAGCTGTATGGGCTGCAGGAGCTTTTTGTCTACCTGGAAAGATGAGAACGGCAATTACAAGTTTGAAGGAAGATTTAACCAGGGTGTGGTGAGCTTGAATCTGCCACAGATCGGAATTTTGGCTAAAGGTGATGAAGAGGTATTCTGGAAGCTTTTGGATGAACGCTTAAGTCTTTGCTATGAGGCCCTGATGTGCAGGCATAAGTCTCTGGAAGGTACTGTTTCTGATGTGAGCCCGATTCATTGGCAGTATGGTGCCATTGCCAGGCTGAAAAAGGGGGAAAAGATCGATCCCCTGCTTTTCGGCGGCTATTCCACTATATCCTTGGGATACATTGGTCTTTATGAGATGACAAAGCTCATGAAAGGAGTCAGCCACACGGACCCGGAAGGAAAGGCGTTTGCCCTTCGCGTTATGAATTATATGAAGGATGCGGTTGAACAGTGGAAAGATCAGACAGGCCTTGGCTTTGGCTTATATGGGACGCCTGCGGAATCCCTCTGCTATCGTTTTGCTAAAATTGACAGGGAACGCTATGGGATCATTCCGGATGTTACGGATAAAGGATATTACACCAACTCCTATCACGTTGATGTGCGGGAATCCATTGATGCGTTCAGCAAATTCAATTT
>JAEWRS010000114.1 GCA_023398855.1 Bacillota bacterium | reverse complement strand
GTACATGAGCAGCTTGGTATAATTAACATCAACTAAGATGTCACAGTTGCTTACCAGAAAGCTCCCTGTTAATTCCTTTTTTGCCAGATTTAAGGAACCGGCGGTTCCCAAGGGTTTCTCTTCTTCGATCAGGTGAAGATGATACCGGCGGTCATTGTTAAAATAAGCCTTTATCATTTCTTTCTTATAATTTATGGTGAGATAAAATTCATGAAACCCGTATTCCATCATCTGATTCATAATTCTTTCAATGATGGGGATATCACCTATGGGGATCAGGGGTTTTGGGATGACCTTTGTATAGGGATATAAACGGGAGCCTTTCCCGCCGGCCATGATGACGACCGGTGTATTGGTCTCTTGCATGCGGCCGGAGCCATGACTGCTCAGTTCATTCCAAAACAGGATATCAGTGACCTGGTTATCATCGTTTACCAGCGGCAATCCTTCAATTTGTTTTTCTTTCATAATTTCCAGGGCCAGGTGGCTGTTCTCTTTATTAATCACAACAGGAGAAGTATTCATAATCAGACGAACCGGCATGGAAATATCTTTATTTTTTAATATCCACCGCCTGATATCCCCATCGGTGAGAACACCAGCCAGTTTATGATTTTCTTCAACAACCAGCAGTTTTCTCGCTGTCTGGTCTAATTGCTTAATTGCATCCCGAATGGAACGGTCCGGAGTAATGATAAATTTATGAACTTCCATACCTATCCCTCTTTCAGACTGCTGATGCAGCTCAATGCTTCAATAACATGATCAAGGTCTTTTTTTAAAAGGCCGGTACTGCAGGGGATATTGATGATCCGTTTCCAGTATAATGGAGCTTTTTCTATATAATAGGTCTGACAGTTCTCATACATTTTCTGGGTATGAATCAGCTGCCAGATGGGCCTTGTTTCAATATCCTTTTCCTTTAAAAGCTTCATGACAGTATCCCGGTCAGGCCCTTTGCTCTTTATGAGAAGGGAATAAAACCACTGGTTATTTCTGGCCTTTTGGTTAAAAGGAAGCAGCTCAAAGCGTTCCATTTCTTTTATGGCGTTTTTGTAGTACTCATAATTGGTCTCCTTGATCCGGATAAAATCCTCCAGACATTCCAGCTGTGCGACTCCCATAGCTGCCTGTAGGTTTGTCATGCGGTAGTTATAACCAATTTCCTTGTGAATATAGTAAAGAGGATCATCTTTTGCCTGAGCGGCAAGATATCTGGCTTTTTCCAGGGAATTGCTGTTCTTTGCAGTCAACATTCCCCCGCCCCCAGTGGTAATGATCTTATTGCCGTTAAAGGAATAGGCTCCAAAGTCGCCGATTGTCCCTGCAAATTGTCCTGAGTATTTTCCCTGCTTGTAGCAGGTTCCCAGGGCTTCGGCAGCATCTTCGATTATTTGGAAATTATATTGTTCAGACAATGCTTTCAACCGCTCCATATCCGCCATGTTGCCAAAAATATGGACAACCACTAACGCCTTAATGAGACGGCCGGTGCGTTTATTTACCAGACCCGAAGTGGTTATGATACATTCTTTTTTCAAGAAGTCCTCAAGCTTGTCACAGTCCATGTTCAAAGAATCATCGCAATCCATAAAAACAGGAACAGCTCCCGTGTAAGCAGCAGGATTGACTGACGCAATAAAGGAAAGGGTGGGAACGATGACCTCCTGTCCCTGGGTTACACCGGATAGGAGCAGAGCTAAATGAATGGCAGACGTTCCGCTTTGAACGGCAGCAACGCCGGATACTTTTAAATAAGAAGCCATGTCCTGTTCAAATCTTGCCACATAAGTGCCTGAAGAGGATATCCAGCCGCTGTCAAGGGCATCTAAGATATATTTTTTTTCATTCCCTCTTAGGTTGGGAACAGATAAAGGAATCATAAGTCTTCCTCCCTGATTAAGCTCTATAGGTTATAGATTCCGGCCTTGTACTTATCCAGATTTTTTTCCATCCAGCTGATGGTTTCTTTCAGACCAAGTGAAAGGGTGTATTCCTGATTCCAGTTGGTAAGGTCTTTTAATTTCTTATTGGAACCTAAAAGCCTGCTTACCTCGCTTTTTTCAGGGCGCAGCCTTTGAGCCTCACAGACGATCCTGGCTTTTGGATTAATCTGGTTAATCAATTCCGATGCAAGCTCTCCGATAGAGATTTCTTTTTGGCTGGCAATGTTGATTTCTTCCCCAATGGTCCTTTCTGACCTTTCTATCTCAATAAATCCGTTTACCGTATCCTTGACATAATTAAAATCTCTGGTGGGGGTCAGGCTGCCAAGGTGTATTTCCTCTGCTCCTGCTAACAGCTGGCTGATGATAGCCGGTATCACAGCTCTTGCCGACTGTCTCGGTCCATAGGTATTAAAAGGCCGGACAATGGCCACAGGAAGAGAAAAGCTTCTGTAAAAGGACTCTGCAAGCCGGTCCGCTCCAATCTTAGTGGCAGAATAGGGCGATTGTCCCTGAAACGGATGGGCTTCATCAATGGGGACATATCTGGCGCTGCCATATACCTCGGAAGTAGAGGTGACCAGCACCTTATTAATGTTAAGACTTCTTGCGGCCTGGAGAACATTCAGTGTCCCTTTGATATTGGTATCCACATAGGAATCAGGAGAGTGATAACTAAAGGGGATGGCAATCAATGCTGCCAGATGAAAGACGGATTCCATCCCGGTCATGGCATTTCTTACACCGTTGGGGTCCCGGATGTCTCCGGCCTGTATATCAATTTCTTTTTTTATTCCATAAGGAAGAGAGTCCAGCCAGCCCCAGCTATTAAAGGAATTGTAAAAAGTAAATGCTCTTACATCATAACCCTGTTGGACAAGGGTTTCCGTTAAGTGACTGCCTATAAACCCATCTGCGCCTGTAACCAAAACCTTTTTCATGTTTTCTCCCTTATTAATGAAGATTATCAAAAACCTTTATTTTATAGCTGATCGTTTTATCCAGGATAGAAAAGCAGAATTCTCCCCATTCATTGGTACGGGCATGTTCCATATAGGTCCCTTCCTGTGATTCTTCATCAGGCTCAGAGGTACATTTTTCTAAAATTACAATAGCACCTTTCACCGGACAGGAATCCTGATAGCGGACTCTTCCCTTAATTAATATACCTTCTATATAGTATTCATGATTCATCTGTTCCATAATGTGCAACCCCGCCTAAGTGGTTATCAATGGTTCATAAATATCCAGCTGATAATCGGCATACATGTCTTTTTCCACTGCAATGGCAAATTCTCCGGACCCGTTGGTGATCACATACCCCTTATTCACCTTCTGGTTCTCCCAGGTAATTTTAATGACCCGGACAACGGCCCCCTCTATGGCCTCCTGACGCGAATTAAAAATCGTCCCTCTTAATAAGACCTGGTGGGATTTTTCCATGGTAATGGTGGTCTTTACCACATCCTTGCTCTTTAATTGATCTGGTGACAAAATGATTTCCGCATAGCCGCTCAATAGGGTTCCTCCTTTCCATAGAAAAGAAGAGGAGCATAAACTGTCAATTCATATTTTTTATCAGCCTTTGCTTTAATGGAGAACAAATAATAGCCGTTTTCATCTGCCACGGTATATCCCAGCAGCTGCCGGTAGAAGTCCCTGCAGTCGATTTGGGTGATACGGATCACAGCTCCCCCGCAAGGCTCCTGGTTCTGACCATAAATAGTTCCCTTAATGATCTGATAGCTTTGCTTATCCAGCTGGATGCGAAAGTGATATTCCGGGCGGGACTGGAGTCTAGCTCCGCTTATTCTTAAAGAAGACTTTTTGAAGCAGCTCATAAAATTTATTATGCCCCCCTCCGCCTTTTGTGGCCTCGGTCATGCCGTTGGTATATACGGTTACGTTTAACTCCTGTTTCCCCTCAGTGTCTTCCGCATTAATAATGTTTCCTGTCTGTTCTTTCCCGTTTATGATCATCTTATTGATTTTTACCTCTTTATATTTGGTATCATTAATTTCTTTATTCTGACTCTCCTCACCCATAGCTGGATCCCCTTTACCATTTTTTACTTAACTATATGCAGTTAATAGAATTCTGTTACGGTCTGTAAAATGATTTCACTTACTTCCTCCAGCATTTCTTTCATTCTTGTAAAATAGATTTGAAAAGCCCTGGCCTGGTGCTGAAGGTCAGAGGTCAGCTTTTCATAATCCTTTGCAGACATGTGAAATGTTTTTTCCTTCATTTCAAAGATAAATTCGTTAAAATATCCCCCCAGGTATGTGGTGCTTTTATCATTTTCAAAGTCATTCACAACCTTTAGGATGTATAGGATTCTCTGTAAATCAATATCTTGTTCATCAATGGTCAAAAGAGATTTTGCATGGTTTTCAGAGCGTATGGTATTGCATAATTCAAGACATTGAATTGCTTTTGTCTTATATTCCTCCAAGTAGTGAAGGAGTGTATCAATGGTTTTTCTGCTGTCCATGCTGACCTCATGGCTTGGTATAAACTTATTTTTTTGTCTGC
>JAEWRS010000503.1 GCA_023398855.1 Bacillota bacterium | reverse complement strand
GGACTCGCCCTATCTTGAAGCCTGTCTCCGTTCTCTCCTGAAACAAAGCGTCAGGTCAGAGATCATCCTATGCACATCCACGCCCAGCCCTTTCGTTGAAAGAATGGCTGACAGGTACGGAATTCCGTTGTTTGTGCGGCATGGAGAAAGCAATATACGAGAAGACTGGAATTTTGCCTATGACCGGGCTTGTGCCCGTTTTGTTACCATTGCCCATCAGGACGATCTATACCAGAAGGATTATGTAAAGAAACTTCTGGAAAGCTTTGAGAAATACCCGGATATGACGCTGTTTACGGGGGGGTATACCGTGATCAGGGGAAACCGGCCGGCAGTTTTTGAAATGGTAGAGTTTATTAAGCGTTTTTTAAGAATTCCCCTTCGTTTCCGCTCCATCAGCCACTTGTCCTGGGTCAAAAAGAGCGTTCTGATGTTTGGGAATTCCATTTGCTGTCCTGCATGCGCATATAATAAAGAACAGCTGGGGGAGTCTTTGTTTACTTCTCCTTATCGGTTTGCCCTGGATTGGGATACCCTTTATCAGCTATCCGGGCTGCCTGGCCGTTTTATCTGTGTAGAAAAACCGATCCTGTATTACAGGGTCCATGGAGAAGCGACAACAAAGGCCTGTATTGCGGACAACAGCCGTATCAGGGAAGAAACGGATATGTTTTCTAAGATGTGGCCGAAACCGGCGGTAAAGGTACTGATGCATTTTTACCGGCTGGCTTACAAGGAATACGAATGAACGGAAGATTAGGAGGATTAAGAAATGAAAGTAGTATTATTAGCAGGAGGCTTTGGTACCAGAATCACTGAGCAGAGCCATTTGAAGCCAAAGCCAATGATTGAGATCGGGGAAAAGCCTATTTTGTGGCACATTATGAAGTATTATTCACAATACGGTTTTCACGATTTTGTCATATGCCTTGGATATAAGCAGTATGTGGTAAAGGAATTTTTTGCGGATTATTTTCTTCACACATCCGATGTGACCTTTGATCTTACCAACAATAAGATGGAGGTACATAATAATTATTCGGAACCATGGAAAGTAACTCTGGTGGATACGGGTTTAAATACCATGACCGGCGGCCGTATTAAGCGCATTCAGCCCTACATCGGTGAGGAACCTTTTATGATGACCTATGGAGACGGCGTCTGCGATGTGGACTTAAAGACTTTGCTGGAATTTCATCAGAATCATGGAAAGACTGCTACCATGACCACTGTTAATATCGCCCAGTTAAAGGGAGTTCTGGATATTGACGAAGGGGATGTGGTACGTTCCTTCCGGGAAAAGGATGAGGCAGACAACAGCCTGATCAACGGGGGCTTTATGGTCCTGAATCCAGAAATCTTTTCCTATTTAAAAGATGATTCCACTGTTTTTGAAAGGGAACCGCTGCAAAGCCTGGCTGCAGAGGGACAGCTTATGAGCTTCCATCACAACGGTTTCTGGCAGTGCATGGACACCCAGCGGGAAATGAAAAAGCTGGAAGATTTGTGGCAGTCCGGGCAGGCACCATGGAAGATTTGGGAGAACTGATATGACAAATTGGACAAGGATCAAGTGGAATGAATTTTGTGATTTTTATAAAGGGAAAAAGGTCCTGGTCACAGGCCATACCGGCTTTAAAGGGACCTGGCTTACCCAGCTCCTTGTTGAGGCGGGGGCATTGGTAACGGGCTATTCCCTGAAGCCTCCCATGGAACCCAGCTTATTTGAAGTGGCTGATCTGTCCCGTGTCATGAATTCCATAATCGGTGATGTGCGGGACCTGGAGCATTTAAAATCTGTGTTTATCCAGGAGGAGCCGGAGATCGTGTTCCATCTGGCTGCCCAGCCCATTGTCAGGGAATCCTATAAGGATCCGGTTTATACCTATGAGACAAATGTTATGGGAACGGTAAACGTATTGGAATGCCTGCGCCTGACCCCTTCTGTCAGATCCTTCTTAAATGTTACTACGGATAAAGTATATGAAAATAAGGAATGGGAATATGGATACAGGGAAACAGATCCCTTAGATGGTTATGATCCTTATTCTAACAGTAAGTCCTGCTCCGAATTGGTAACTCACAGCTATGCCAAGTCCTTTTTTTCCGATGGACGTGTGGCTGTTTCCACATCCCGTGCGGGCAATGTGATTGGAGGAGGAGATTTTGCCAATGACAGGATCATTCCTGACTGCATCAGGGCAGCAGCTGAAGGACGGGATATTATTGTGAGAAATCCCCATTCAACGAGGCCGTATCAGCATGTGCTGGAACCTTTGGCCATTTATATGACTATTGCCATGAAGCAGTATGAGGATATAAAGTTCCAGGGATATTATAACGTAGGACCTGATGACAGGGATTGTGTGACAACCGGAGTGCTGGCCGATTTGTTCTGTGAGGCATGGGGCAAGGAGATCAAATGGATCGATAAGTTTGAAGGAGGCCCGCATGAGGCCGGCTTTTTAAAGCTGGACTGCTCCAAGATTAAAAAGGTCTTTGGCTGGTATCCCCGGTATGGGGTAAAGGAGGCGGTGGAAAAAACCGTGGAATGGACCAAAGCCTATTTTGCTGGGGCGGATATGCCGGCATTTATGAAACAGCAGATAAAAGAGTTTTTTAATTAAGATAAGTTTGAAAGGAAGCACCCTTGGGGTATCCCTTTATGCAAAAATACAAGCAGGAAAGAGGAAAATATAGAATGTTCGAGAACAAGACAGAAAAAGAGGCACGGGAGGAAATCCTTTCTCTGGTAAAGGAATATTGCGGCACTTACCACAACCAGAAAGACCCGTTTAAGGAAGGGGACCGTATTTCCTACGCTTCCCGCGTATACGATCATCAGGAGATGGTGAACCTGGTGGACAGCTCTCTGGAATTCTGGCTCACATCCGGGCGGTATACCGATGAGTTTGAGAAAAAGCTGGCGCAGTATTTGGGCGTTAAGTTCTGCTCTCTTGTAAATTCCGGTTCGTCAGCAAATCTGGTGGCATTTATGACCCTCACTTCACCGCTTTTAAAGGAACGCCAGATCAGGCGCGGAGATGAAGTGATCACAGTGGCAGCAGGATTTCCTACCACGGTTACCCCCATGATCCAGTATGGAGCAGTTCCCGTATTTGTGGATGTTACCATCCCGCAGTATAATATAAATGTGGAAATGCTGGAGGCAGCACGTTCTGAAAAGACAAAGGCAGTTATGATTGCCCATACACTTGGCAATCCCTTTGATCTTGCTGCTGTTAAGGCGTTTTGCGACAGGCATCAGTTATGGCTTATAGAAGATAACTGCGATGCCCTGGGTACCACCTATACCATAGACGGAGAGGAGCGTTTCTCCGGCACCATCGGTGATATAGGCACCTCCAGCTTTTATCCTCCTCCCCACATGACAATGGGAGAGGGCGGTGCAGTTTATACCAATAATTCCTTGTTAAATAAAATAATCCGTTCCTTCCGGGACTGGGGAAGGGATTGTGTCTGCCCTTCCGGGCGCGACAACCTGTGCGGGCATCGGTTTGACCGTCAGTACGGAGAGCTTCCTGTGGGCTATGACCATAAATACGTTTACTCCCATTTCGGTTATAATTTAAAAGCAACTGACATGCAGGCCGCAATTGGCTGCGCCCAGCTTGACAAGTTTCCTTCCTTTGTGGAGAGAAGGCGCCATAATTTTGAACGCCTGTATAAAGGACTTGAGGATGTTTCCCACAAGCTCATTCTTCCTGAGGCATGCCCAGGCTCCAGACCAAGCTGGTTCGGCTTTTTGATAACCTGCAAGGAAGGGGTAAGCAGGAACCGGCTGGTGCAGTATGTGGAATCCAGAGGAATCCAGACAAGAATGCTGTTTGCAGGAAATTTAACAAAACACCCCTGCTTTGACCAGATGAGGCAGTCCGGGGAAGGGTATCGGATCGTAGGAAATTTAACGAACACGGACCGGATCATGGAGGATACCTTCTGGGTAGGCGTGTATCCTGGAATGACGGACGAAATGATCGATTTCATGGCAAAGACCATTAAGGAAGCATTGAGCCTGTAGGAGTCTTGGGAATGGCGGACCGGATGGGAAAATACGCAGTGGCATATCTTTATGCCCAGATAGCAAGGGAAGGAAAGAGGAAATATGAAGGAATATGATTTATCAGAAGTACATCAGGCAAATTTGGCTATTTTAAAAGAGATTGACCGGATCTGCCGGAAATACAAGATTAAATATCTTCTGGATGCAGGAACTCTTTTAGGAGCAGTAAGGCATCATGGCTTTATTCCCTGGGATGATGATGCGGATGTGGCATTTACCCGTTCCCATTACGATGCTTTTTTAAAAGTGGTGCGCAGGGAACTTCCCCAAGGGATGGAGCTGCTTGAGCCAAAGGACTTGAGAGGCGGCACCGGGTTTTATGACTTTACGGCCAGAATCATCTATAAGAACAGCAGGACTCACGAGGATACGGAAGAGATGAAGTTCTATGAAGGGAAGCTAAACCATCTTTGGGTGGATTTATTCACGATTGATGAACTGCCTGAAGGCAAGGTGAGCTCAGTGCTTACCCGCCTGCTCCACACTCTGATCTATGGTATGGCTATGGGACACCGGTATCGTCTGGATTTTAAAAAGTATCGTCTGGTCGATAAAATTATTATCGGGGTATTGGCTTTTATTGGAAGAATGGTACCAATGGAAATCCTGAGAAAACTGCAGCACATGGCAGCAGTGAAAGACCGGAAGGGAAAGAGCAGTTTTCGGTATTACAGTAACTATCAGCCGGATTACCTTTATGTGACTTTAAAAAAGGAGTGGTGTGAAGAAACTGTTGACCTGGAATTTGAAGATACGATGCTGATGGCCCCAAAGGGTTGGCATGAGGTACTTACCTGGATTTACGGGGATTACCGGAAGCTCCCGCCAGAGGAAGACAGGGTTCCTTCTCATTCAAGCACGGAAATTAAAATATATCATTAAGGAAGAGTGTCTGCCAGGTTATGTCAGGTGGAGCGGTACGAATATCCGGTCAATAGAAACGATGCGCATGAAGCAGGCTTATAAAAGCCAGTTCCATGCGCATTGTTTTTATTATCGCTTATGATGATTGTCTTATTCTTTATGATTTAAATATTCCTTTGCATCCTTAAAGAAGCTGAAAACAATAAGTAGAATGATAATTCCTATGGGAAAGGCTGCAATGATGGAAACCGTTTGCAAATTGGCCATGGAATTATCGGAAAAGATAAGAGCAATGGGTAACAGGATTAAAAGTACAGACCAGAATAGTTTTACACGCTTATCCGGTTCCGAATCTTCTGGCAGCTCCTTATAGGAATAGGAGGAAGCAACCAGAGCCAGTGCATCAAAAGTGGTTGCATAAAAGGCTATCATGGTCAGAACTAAAAGGATCAGTCCAAGCTTTGCAAAGGGCAGGGTTTCAAAGATGGCCATGATGGTCTGATACAAGTCTCCAGTGGCTGTATAAATACCCAACACATCAAGCACACCTTTGGTCTGGAGCGCAAGGCTGTAATTTCCTAAAATAATAAAGGAGGTAAAGGTTCCGGAAAGTCCAAAAATATATCCTCCCAGTATGGTTTGTTTAATCGTACGTCCTTTGCTGATGGTTCCGATAAAGAAGGGGGTTGCCACACACCATACCATCCAGTAAGCCCAGTAAAAGATGGTCCAGCTCTGGGGAAAGGAAGAGGTTCGGAGGGCGTCGGTCCAGGTAGACAGGCCGATGAAATTCTGTGCCAGGTTTCCGATTGCTGTAATTCCAGTCTCTATGGTATATCTTGCCTGCCCTCCGCCGACCAGCACATAAAAGAGCAGACCAAAGAATAAGTAGGTACAGGAAGCAGCCAGCTTTGCAATCCCTTTCATGCCGTAATAAACCGTAACCGTGTAAACGATGCAGATGATAACCAGGATTGCAATGGTCAATAGCCTGGAATCCGGAAGGCCGGTTGCCCTGCTGATCGCCATGGAAAGGAGAGGCGTTGCCAGGGAAAAAGTGGTTGCAGTACCAGCTAATAATGCAAATACGGCCACTAAGTCAATAAGCTTTCCCCAAACTCCGTCCACATGACGTCCTAAAAGAGGGCGGCATGCTTCCGAGTATTTTTGTTTTGTCCTCTTTTTCACATGGAGCATGAAGCCAAAGGCTGCAGCCAGTACCATATAAAAACTCCAGGGGATAGGACCCCAATGAAACAGGGGGTAAGTGGAAGCCCAATCCTGCATGCTCCCCAGATCAGTGATATGTGGTTCTCCTGCATAGAGAATCCATTCACAAAGAGAATAGAATAAGATATCGGCCGCAAGACCTGCGGTAAACATCATGGTGCCCCATTTAAAGTTTGAATATTGGGGTTTTTCCAGGTTCCCCAGCTTAATGGTGCCATATTTGGAAAAAGCGATATACAGGGAGCACAGAAAAGTAAAAAGCCCGATGATAAGATAATAGCTTCCCAGTTCATCCCCTAAAAATGAACGGATAGCTGCCAGAGAATTTGCAGATCCGGCAGGATCTACGGTAAAAACAAGGCATAAAAGAATGATAATGATAAAAGGAATCAGGGTTGTTATCCAATCCAGCTTTTTAAATAAAGCTTTTTTCTCGTTGTGGTCCATGTATGTAACCTCCTGTATGTTCAAAAATATAAGATTGATATCGATATTGAACATGATACCATGAATGCCCAGAAAATGCAAGAATTAAATGTGAAGATTTTCTGACATTTTAGTTAAAGCACTACAAAAAAAGAAGCACATCCGATATAATGTTAGATGTTTGATAAGGAGGAGATTATAATGAAGAACAAAGCTCTAATGATATGCGCATTATCCATGATGTTGCTGACCGGTTGTACAAAAAGTAATATTCTTGCTTCCAGAGGTCCTGCAGAGCCTGTTTTAGAAACTCAGCAGGGAATCGTTCTGGATTGGCAGCAAATTGGGAATGATATGGACGAGGAGTTTGTGGGCAACGAAGAATATCCTATGGCTATAAGTATTAATTATAGTGCAGAAAAAGAGAAAAAAAGCTTTGCACTGACTTTGATTGTAAAAGATGGAACCACTCCCGAAGAAGCAGTCACTTTTGCTGATGCAGCGGTTCGGTTTTTAAATGATGAAGTAGCCATGCAGGATTTTTCCTTCGAAAAGTCAAGCAATACCACATACGGTGGATTTTTTAAGGATTATGACCTGCAGCTTATCGTAATGCCGGACTATGCGATGAATGAAGAACAGTATTGGCTGGTGGATATGGACATCCCTAAGGGATCTGATAAAAAAATTGTTCCAAGGGAAGGCGCAGTGATTAAGGAGCCTTTGGCTGCAGACCAGGATATAGATGAAGAGACGGAGGAAACCCAAGCACAGGAATAAGGCCAAAAGTCTTTATGCTGAGGTGATAAACAAGAAACATGGATGAGGAAGTGGTATTAACACCGGACCTCAGCCATGTTTTTTATTGATACGTATGAATTTCCTGTTATGAATCAACTGACAGACCACTGTGGTAGGAATAATTGCCAAGCAATTTTAAGAGCTTATTGTGGTCCAGGCTTTTTAAAGGAACCGTTGAGGTGAGCTCTTCGTTCAGCAAATAGAACACATCACCGCATTTGGCCATGGATTGATAAAAGAGCTCTGGAAAGGAGGCCTTGGAGGCAAGGCGCCGGTTCCAGGGATTGCACCAGGTTTCATGATTTAAATTCAATGTAACAACGGAATCCGGTGGTATGTCAGTGACCAGCTTACGGGAAGCCAGTGGGGTGCGAAGAAAAAGGGATTCCATAAATTCAATGCTGTTCTTTTTGCGGCTGGAGGGATCAGCAAGTGTCCGGCAGCCTAAGCGCATCGCCAGAATGGACCGGGATACCATCTTGGAGGTTACCCGGAAGTTGTTCCGGTAGTTTAATGGGTAGTAAGCTTCGTTGATGCATACGGATAAAAAGCTGGACAGGAACTGCATTTCCTGCCCATTAAGACAGATGGTGGCGGCCTGGTTAAATTGAGAAGGCCTTTTCTTTTTGTATTTCATCAAAAGAAGTGCATCAATATCATTTTCCAGCATGGCATGGAGTCCGTGATGATAGTTGCCGGAGTTTTTTACGTCATATTCGATTCTGCCGTACACGTAAGGGTGGCAGATGGAGTCTCCGATGTAATGACAGAAGTAGCCGCTCATATAGGAGATGGCCTGTTCTCTTTGCTGTCTGGAGTCAATCTGGGATAAATGATTGAAACAGGAAACAAAAAAATCATGTACATGGTATTCGTGCATATAGGAGCCTACGTTGCGGTAGTCCCGGTGGCGAAGTATTGGTATATTGTAAAAAAATATATCTGGACCCTGCAGGCCCAGCTGATATAACCAGCGGTATTTGGATATGATACGCTTTAAGTAACTGTTGGGCATGTCATTAAAAACCCTGACTCCTAACAGATAGTGAGTGGTAAAACCAGGCATATTGTTCACCTCGTATATTTTTTTGGGGAGATCTTTGGGGGGATCTTTGGGGGGATCTTTGGGAAGTTCTTTTAAGGGGATTTCTGGTCCGCGGTGCAGCTCGCAAATCCTTGGATTTGCTCGCTCACGGGCATTCGCCCTATGAATTAGAACCCATAAACATTTTCTTTCGTGCAAGCACGACGAAATTGTTTATGGGTTCTAATTCGCACTGCTCTTTGCTTATATGAAGATTATACCACAGTGGAGTTTTTTTTGTGGGAAAATGATTGGAAATTTTCATACTGGGTGGTTGGGACGAATATGTGTTAAGGAAGAGCGTTCAGGAGCTGATCTTATGATACATCGTGTACATGAACTGGTATGGGGGCCGTGGCTTTTGGTTTTGTTTTTGGGGATCGGGATTTTTTTTACGGTAAAAACCAGATTTTTTCAGATCAGAAGGCTGCCTTTTTGGTGGAAAAAGACCATTGGAAGTATACAGGAGGATGAGGCGGAAGACAAGGGGGAAGTGACGAAGTTCCAGACAGCCTGTACGGCTCTGGCAGCTACAATTGGGACAGGAAATATTGTGGGTGTGGCTACCGCACTGACGGCTGGCGGGCCTGGAGCCATATTCTGGATGTGGGTCTCTGCAGCAATCGGTATGATGACAGGTTACGCGGAAACCATGCTGGGAATCCGTTACCGTTACAAGGACCGAAGCGGCGCCTGGATATGCGGGCCTATGGTTTATTTGGAACGGGGGCTTAAGCTTCCTGTGCTTGGCATGATATACAGCTTTCTCTGTATCATGGTTTCACTTGGAATGGGGAGCATGGTGCAGTCCAATTCCATTGCAGAAACGCTTGAATTCTCCTTTGGTCTTCCGCCGGTACCAATCGGGATTTTGCTGACAGGTATCGTGCTGTCGGTAATTCTGGGAGGGATTTCAAGGATTGCCTTTGTTTCCGAAAGACTGATCCCTATCTCAGCCGGTGCCTATATGCTGTTCTCCATGGTGGTGATCATGTCCTGTTATGATCAGATCCCATACATATTTCAATGCATTTTCCAGGATGCCTTTCGCCCTGTATCCGTTTTTTCCGGGGCAGCAGGCTACCAAATAAGCAAAAGCCTGCAATACGGCGTATCCAGGGGAGTATTTTCCAATGAGGCAGGGCTTGGGAGCATGGCAGTGCTTCACGGCGCAGCAGAGGATACGACACCGGAACAGCAGGGAATGTGGGCCATGTTTGAAGTGTTTTTTGATACGATTATAATCTGTACCATGACAGCTTTTGTAATCCTGTGCATGACAGAAGGGGATGCTGCGGGCTCCGGCTACGACGGGGCAGCTTTGACGGCCTTTTGCTTTTCAAAACGCTTAGGCACTTTGGGAGAGTATGTGGTAACAGGCGCCATGCTGATTTTTGCATTTGCTACCATTATAGCCTGGTACTACCTGGGGCGCCAGGCTGCCGTATATTTGGCAGAGAGTTTGAAAAAACGTGGGTCCCTCTATATCTTACAGCGGATTTTAAGAGGAAAGGTTTATACCCTGCTTTATCTGGGGGCCGTGTTTCTTGGGTGTCTGGCAAAGCTGGAAACGGTATGGGAATTTTCCGATATCTGGAACGGACTGATGGCACTTCCCAATATTTTTGCCCTGTTCATTCTGATGAAGGAGGTAACGGTTCCTGGAAAAGCAGAAAGGCAGACGCTGTAATGCGTCTGTCAAAAGGTGGGGAGGGGGTCTGAACGTCATGCATTCAGGCCCCCTTATGATGAAATACTTGCAAGCAATTTATCAGCAATCTCCGATATAGTATAAGATAATGCTCATGTAATCCTTTGGGGACGGAATGTCCAGTGACAAACAAAGGCAATTGTTGTTTTCTCTGTACTGATTCAGCAGCTGGTTCTGGATTTCATACTGCTTGTTAATATTTACCTTACTCCCGTCCGAGTGTAACAAATTGACCGCTTCCACGCACGAATTTACTGCCTGCAAAAAGTTATCCATGTTCAAGACATTCAGTTTTACCATTACAACTCCTCCATTTTGAAGAACAGTGGTCATATGGTGACTGCAATGCTGGAAAATCAAAAGATTGCGCTATCACCCTTATGGGTATCATTATAGTGCAATCTTTTCTTAATAAATATATATTTACTGCCTTTATGTATAATTATTCTGCCATTTCCGGCGGTATTCCAGGGGAGTGGTACCGATGTATTCCCGAAAGACCTTACCAAAATAGCTGCTGCTTCCCAATCCGCAGGCATGGCTTATATACGTAATCGTTTCCCTTGTACCAGCCAGCATTTGACAAGCCATTTGTAAGCGGTAAGTTTTCATATATTCCACCGGCGTCATATGCAGACAGTCATGAAATATACGGAAGCACTCCCGTTCGCTGGCAAAAGCAGAGGCGGCAATCTCTGGAATTGAGATTTTTTCTCCATAATGCTCATGGATATAAACAATCATTGATTTTATTTTATCGTTTGTTTTTCCCAGGTCACCTTTTTCCCTTAAAAGGGGCTGTGATACAGACAGAAGCTGAATCCAGATGTCAGATAAAGTCTCCCTTAATTTTAATTCATAACCATAATCATTTTCCGAAAGATGAAAAGATTCATAAATGGTATCTAAAATTTTTTTCTGTACCGGATCGTTAGGGTATAGAGAGATAATTTCAATCTGAGATGCGGTGGTAATGGGCGTAACGTATTTCCGCTCAATCCGGCTTCCCTGCTGCCCGCCAATGAAAGAGGGATCAAAAAGGTGAAGAAGCTGAATGTTTTTTTCTGATTCTGCCTGGGGCCTTGTCATATGAAGTACATTGGAATTGACCATTCCGCCGGAACCTGCGGGAAATATTACTTTGCCCTTTGGAGTACAATATTCTATTATCCCGCTTTCCATGTAAAACAGTTCCACTGGCTTATGCCAATGCCACGGAACAAAACGTCCCATGAACTGATCCAGTTGGGAGCAGGAGGCTATGTATGGAAAATCAGGTGTAAAATCAGGCAGCAATTCTTCTTTGCTCCCTGAGTGGAATTCTATTCTATGGATGTTCTTCAATAATGTTTCCTCCTCCCGTTTTTTTTAACAAATCACATGATAAATGGTTTTTACAAGGTTTAGTAAAATAGTGTGGCTTTCCTGTTTTTCAGTTATCATACCATACGCCGGGACACAATACCACAGTTCCTGTCAGGCAATGGCCCCAAATTCCGGAAAACACAATTTAGTATGTAAGGTAAACTTGACATACTCTCGTAAATATCATATACTTGCAGTATTGATACCATGACATTTTGAAGGGGGAATTATGAAAAACCGCATAAAGGAATTACGGGAGAAGCTTGGCATCACCCAGGAGCAGTTAGGACAGCTTGTAGGCACTTCCCGCCAGGCCATACATGCATTGGAAACAGAAAAAAATGAACCTTCGATCTGGCTGGCTTATGATATTGCACAGGCATTTCATGAGCCGATTGAACGTGTATTTTTGTTTGAAGAAAGTGAAAGGAAATCTCGTGCAGATTTAAGTAGAGGTATAAAAAATGGCGTTGAGAGAGATCAGAACATTTGATGACAGTATTCTAAGAAAAAAGAGCAAACCAGTGGAACAGGTAAGTGGCAGGATACGGGCCATTCTTGATGATATGGTTGAAACGTTACACAATACCCCCAATGGCGGGGCATTAGCAGCCAATCAAATCGGAATATTAAGAAGAATCGTCGTGATTGACCTTGGTGATGGAGTAAGAAAGCTTATTAATCCAGTGATCGTATCCGCACAAGGGGAACAATACGAGCCAGAGGGCTGCTTAAGCTTTCCCGGTTTGTGGGGGAAGGTCCGCCGTCCCCAATCAGTTGTTGTAAAAGCCCTGGATGAGAATGGCTGTGCGGTTGAAATACGAGCTTCTGATCTTCTTGCAAAATGCCTCTGCCATGAAATTGACCATCTGGATGGAATCGTATTTATTGATAAGGCAGAAGAATTATTTGATGATTGATCCATGGTTACGCCATGTTATCCGAAGACACCATATTGCAGGAGAAACCATATATGTTATCCATATTACTTAGCATAATCTACATATCCTTTATCAGTCTCGGATTACCGGATTCACTTCTGGGATCTGCATGGCCACCATGTACTGGCAGCTTTAAGCTCCTTTGTCCTACGACGGTTTTACCCTTCTTCCTGATGCTCTTAGCGGTTCTTACGACCGTATTGGTTGAACGGGTAAACCGGATTTAGAATAAATAGAAACTTAATCATTTAATAAATGAGCAATCAATTTTTCCAATAATCTTGTGCGGGCAAATAAAACGGCTGTATATCACCGTATGGAAGCTGAGCTTCGAAGTGATCAGATCCCGTTGCGTGTACAGCCGGCATGCTCAGCACAATACCTTCCGGTTTAAGAAAACAGGAAACAGCATCCGGTGTGGAAAATGGGGAAATGGTTTGATATTCCGGTGACTGAAGCTTGAGCATTTCCGGAAAACTCTGCTCATCATATGAAGTTACCGGATCAGCAGGAAAGAAAGCCTTTTCAAAAAATACTTTTTCAAATTTCTCATCAGTTGTATATAAATCCTTGAGAGTGATTTCTTTCAAAGACAAAAGGTCTATATTGAGAGGAATCAGGTCACTGGCCGGATGGGCACCGCCGTCGGCATAACTGGAACCCCAAAAGACAATGCTGATTATATTGCTGTTGTGCAATGTAACTGAGGACTCATAGTCCATGGTTAAACCGGTGTCACCGGAAAACAGAGAGGTATCAATTTTGGCAAAACTCTGAACTTTATCATAGATTAATGCATTTATCCCTTCCAGATCATCGCCGGAGAAACTAGGATATTGGATATTGACCGTGCTGTTTTGATTGGGTGCTTCCGTATACAGCAACATTTTGTAATCTCCGGTTAAGGGTTTTTCCCTGTCAGCCCCATTTTCATTCGCGTTTGGAGTGGAAGATAACTGCAATGGCTTTTCGTCCGGGGACTGGGAAGATACGGGTTTGTCAGCAGAAGCTTCTAAACTGGCCTGTGAAGGGAACGCGTTGCTGTTATTTTGGGAACAGGCACTCAATGTGGACAGTATGATAAATGAGAGCAGGAAAACTATGGCTCTCTTGGAATGACGTATATGTTTCATGTTAGCCTCCTAAGTAAATGATTTATTTGATATTATACATGATTCACCTTTTTATTGCAATCATCTGCAAACCAGAGTCATTGAGACCAAAATCAACTTGGATATGATTTATACTTCCCGTGTAACTTGTAGTATTTCACGAAAGGTTTTTTGATACAGAAATAATTACAAATTGATTTATTTGTGCTAATGCTTTTCATTAATACATGATGGTAAAGCGTAAGTAAACAATTAGATTATTTAATATGAAAGGGGAATATATGGCTATTGAGTTAAAAATGGAAGATTTTAAGATAGTGGAAAGTTTTTTTAATGAAAATAAATTTCAAATACCTGCTTTAGCAGTTATAAATACAAAGTTTCCTGGCAAGGTATTTGTTGATAACAAGGAAAAGCCAGAAATAGCACTTGTTTGGGCTTTGTCCAGATGGTCATACATTTCATGTAAGGAAATACTGCCCAAATATAGAGGTTTTATTGTTGAGGTCCTTAATAATATGATTACTCCTATACTTAAGGATATTGGAGAAAATTACTTTGAAATCTATTCTGATAATAATTCACTTTGGGATGATGTATTAAATGAGGCATTAAAAGACCATTTGGTAAGCAGGCATTATGAGAATACATTTATTTTAGATAAAGAAAAATTTAAAAACTCTGACTTAAGTTTTTACTTGATGAAAGATATTGAAGTCTGTGAAAACACATTGCCTATTGTTCCAGAAGCATACAATAACTACTATGCATATGATAAATTTGATAATGAGGTATTTGGGATGGCTTTAAGGAAAAATGGCGAGATGATTACTCAATGTGTAAACAATGGATTTACATATGAAAATCAGTATTTTATAGACCTTGATACTTTTAACAATTGTGAAAGAAATAAAGGGTATGGAACATTTACTGCTTATAATTTAATTATTAGTCAAATGAGAAAAGGCTTTCTACCTATATGGGAAACTACAGTTGATAATATATCCTCCCAGAAGGTTGCAAAAAAATTGGGTTTTGAAAAGATAGAGGAATATCCTGTTTATTCCATAAAGAAA
>JAEWRS010000122.1 GCA_023398855.1 Bacillota bacterium | reverse complement strand
CTATTACGCTCATTTAAGAAAAAATTATCCTTATCATAAATCATTAAGCCAGGGCAGCATTGTCACGGCCGGAGATGTGATCGGTTACCTGGGACGTACCGGATACAGCCGGAATGAGAATACGAATAATATCAATGAGCCTCATCTTCACTTTGGACTTCAGCTCATTTTTGATGAATCCCAAAAGGAAGGAAACAATGAGATTTGGGTGAATTGCTATGAACTCACCAAATTCCTGTCTATAAGCCGCTCTGAGACACTGAAAAACCAGGAGACAAAGGAATATAACCGGGTGTATGATATGAGGGATCCAGGTATTCCTGAGAATTTTATTCCACCTGAGCCACCAGAAGAAGAAAACTGAGTATTCCAGATCAAAAGGGCTGTTGCGGTAAGTGCAACAGCCCTTTGATACATTGGAGGATGTTTATGTTTATGATTATACTTTATTTTACTTTTGGCTGCTGCTGGGTAATGCAGTGAATATTGCCGCCTCCAAAAGCAACCTCTTCGGTGCGTACTCCAACCACTTTGCGGTCCGGATACATTTCCTGGATCTGCTGCAAAGCCAATGCATCGTTTTCATCACCATACTGAGGAACGATCACGCCCCCGTTTACCACAAGAAAATTCATATAAGAAGCAATAGAAACCTCTCCATCCTCTCTTGGAATAGTTCCTTCCACCATATCAATTGCATCGGCACCATGGAGCAGTACCGGGTTATTTGTCAGGCAGAGTTTATGCACCTTTAACTTCCGGCCCTTTGCGTCTGTTGCTTCTGATAAAGTCTTATAAGCCTCCTGAGCTTCTCTGTAAAAAGGATTGTTCTCATCTTCCGTCCAGATGCAGGCAACTTCTCCTGGTCTGACATACTGGGCTACATCGTCAACATGCCCGTTGGTTTCATTTGGATCAATACCATCCTTAATCCAGATGACCTTCTGACAGTTTAAGTATTCATCCAGCATCTCTTCAATCTCTTCCTTTGTCATATGAGGATTTCTTCCTTCACTTAACAGGCACATTTCCGTGGTGATCACGGTTCCCTCTCCATCTACATGGAAGGAACCTCCTTCCAGAACAAAGCCTTCCGTCCGGTAGGAATCAATGCCTTCGATCTCACATACTTTTTGAGCCACAAGATCATCCTGATCCCATGGGAAGTAAAGTCCGTCAACCAGGCCGCCCCACGCATTAAAGGTCCAGTCACAGCCTCTGATCCCGCCCTTATCATTGATAACAAAGGTAGGTCCGCAATCACGGATCCATGAATCATTGCTGGTGATCTCAACCACCCTTATTTCAGCAGGAAGATGAGCACGGCAATTTTGGTACTGTGCCGGTGAAACACATACGGTTACTGGTTCAAACGGAAGGATTGCCTTTGCAACCTGGGCAAATACTGCCTGCGCAGGCTTTGCACCGTTTCTCCAGTTATCCGGCCTTTCCGGCCATAGCATCCAAATCTGTTCCTGTTCTTCAAACTCAGCAGGCATACGATATCCATCCTGCTTTGGAGTTGTATTTTCAATTCTCTTTGCCATAATTTATCCCTTCTCTTTCTTATTAATCTCGTTTTCTGTTTACTATCAACTCACCAAGTATAATAAATATTACAGCTCCGATGGTGATGGGAAGGACACCCGCCAGGGAATCCGGATCAAAGCTTAACGGAACTGCTGTAAAGATCAGTGCAATGATAATCAGGGTCATTGGAACAAAGGCCAGAACCCTTAAGAACCCTTTGCTTCCTGGAACCTTAAAAGGCCGTTCTGTATCCGGATCAATTTCTCTGAGCCTTAAGAAGGCCGGAAATACAGGAATATAAGAAAGCAAAAACATAACCAGATTCAGTGCAAAGAAGCACCAGAACAAATCCTGATTCGGTATAAATGGAGCAATAATCAATACCGTGCTGGCTACTATTCCATTCATGATGGCAGCCCCAATGGGCATATCATTCTTCTTGCTTCTGATCTTAAATACTGCTGGCATGTCCCCATTTTCTGCCGAATAAGCCGCTACATTATTTACCCCCAGTGACCAGGAAACCATATTTCCGAAAAGAGTAAGCAGGAAACCAATGGCAACTATGATTACAATGATTCCTCTGGTACTGCCGGTCAGAAGCTGGACACTTGCAATCAGCCCGGTACTTGTACTGATCTGGTCTGCCGGAATTGCAACACCAATTCCAAATGCCATAAAGACATAGATAGCAGCAATGACAAGCCCGCCGGCAACAATGGCCTGGGGGATCTGCTTTTTGGGATTCTCCATATCATTAGCAAAAGTGCAGACAACTTCAAATCCAAGGCAGTTAAATAATATAACCGATATATAGGACAAGCTGTTTAAATTAAAGTCTGGAATTAAGGAGGCCAATGTATATTCATTTGCTACTCCATGAGTCACTGCACCATAGACACCAAGGCAGCCCAGGATCACTGCTATAATAATCTTAATAGCTGCAGCACCGTTTAATATCCAGGAACTGTCACAAACGGAAAAGAAACTGATAAAAACAATAATCCATACAAACGAAAGCTCAATAATCAGGGATGGTAAAAATCCCAGTTCCCCTCCTGATAAAAGATTAATAACCTCAGGGAACATAAGCGCCAAAGAAGCCATCCAAAGCGGAAAGTTGATCCAGTAGTACCAGGACACCCTTCCTCCCCATTTTTTACCAAAGGCCTTTGACACCCAATCATATAGTCCACCGTCACCCTCATAGGTTGTCCCCAATTCTGAGGATATTAAGCCATATGGCAACAAAAATGAAATTAAGAGGAAAATCCACCAGAAATACTGGGAATTACCAATTGCCGCCACCGGACTTGCCGCTTCTGCCACAAATACAACGCATATTACCGTCATTATGGCATCGATTAACCGAAACTTCTTCTTTGGCGCATCAGACATCATTTTCCCCCTACCTGATATTTCTATCATCCATGAATTTTTCCAACTGTTCCTTAGCTACAGCAATCTGAAGCGGGCTTGGTGCCTGCTCTCTTTGGTACTGTGTCAGATAAACAAGCAGGCCTCTCATTGCTGTCAAGCGGTTTCCTGCCTCTAAGAATGCAATGGAGCTGTCGCTGTCAATAACCTCATCGGTCACATCTTCCCCTCTGGTAGCAGGCAGGCAATGCATGAATTTGCAGCCGATGTTTCCAAGAGACATTAAATCTCTGTTTACCTGGTAATCTTTAAAGGTAGCAACCCGCTCTTCCTTGGGAGTCTCATTTTCATACAATCCGTACCATACGTCTGTATAAATAAAATCTGCTCCCTTTACGCTGTCACGGTTATCGGTTACTTCCCATGTGCCCCCGGATATCCTGCAGTTTTCTTCCATAATATTTTTATGCTCTTCTAAAAGCTGATTGTTCTTTGGTCCATAATGAACAAAATGCATACCTAATTTTGTGGTGATAAATCCAAGGGAAGCGCATACCTGTGTTCCGTCGCCTACAAAAACAACCTTGCAGTCTTCCAGCTTTTTACCTCTTGGAAGATGTTCGACAATTGTACAGAGATCTCCTATTTCCTGGGTTGGATGATTGTAATCGCTCATTCCGTTGAGTACCGGAATGGTACAGGCTTTTGCTAATTCTACTACTGAGTTGTGTTCAACCACCCTGGCCATTACCACATCAATCAGCTGAGAAAGCACTCTTCCTGTATCACCAATGGTTTCATGTCCGCCAAGCTGAATCATACCAGGTCCTAAATACTGGGCATGTCCTCCAAGCTGTTCCATTGCTGTTTCAAAGGAAACGCGGGTTCTTGTTGAGGACTGCTGAAAAATCATTCCAAGTGTCTTACCCTCTAACAAAGGAGGATTATAGCCGGCCTTAATGCTTTTTTTAATTGCCAGAGACAGTTCAATGATGTCTAATAACTGCTCCTTCGTAAAATCGTTGGTGTCAATAAAATGTGTAATTCCGTTTGCTTTCATAGTAAAGGCACCATATATAATTTTTTATTGGTTACTAGTTAAATGTGAATATGGTTCCTGTCTTCCCATCCAGCGCTTCTACCGCATTGTCAAGAGAGGTGATAACTGCCCTTTTTGATGGATTAGACCGCACAAACTTCATGGCTGCCTGAACCTTTGGAAGCATACTTCCCGGAGCAAACTGCCCTTCCTCACAATACCGGTTAGCTTCCATAAGACTGAGATGATCCAGATCCTTTTGATCCGGTTTATTATAATTGATTGCCACCTTTTCCACTTCCGTCAAAATCACCAGGATATCTGCCTCAACCTGTTCTGCCAGAAGCTCTGCTGCAAAATCCTTATCAATTACTGCTGCTGTTCCTTTAAGTGCACCGGTTGGGTCTTCTATTACCGGAATTCCTCCACCGCCACAGGTAATTACAATTGCCTTTGGCCATAACTCTTTTACTGCATCTATCTCCACAATTTTTTTTGGAATTGGAGATGCTACTACTCTGCGGTATCCCCGGCCGGCATCTTCTTTCATAATATAGCCCTTTTCTGCTTCCAGAGCGCGAGCCTCTTTTTCTGAATAAAAGGGCCCGATGGGCTTGGTAGGATTATGAAAAGCCGGATCATGTTCATCTACAACCACCTGAGTAGCAATGGTGACAACAGGAAAGTTCTGATTTCTCTTATTCAGTGCATATTTCAGACCCTGCTGCAAATGATATCCGATATAACCCTGGGACATTGCACCGCATACGTCAAACGGCATCGGCGGTGTGACATCTTTTGCAGTTTCAGATGCAAGCAAAATCCTTCCTACCTGAGGTCCGTTCCCATGCACTATGGCCATCTCATATCCTCGTTCATTTAATTCTGCTATATACCCGCAGGTCTTATGAACGATTTCAAGCTGTGCCTCAGCTGTTGCTTCTCCCTTTCCGGACTGCAGTGCATTTCCGCCTAAGGCAAGAACTATTTTTTCTGCCATCAGTATAACCTCCTTTATACCTTTTATACCTTGCTGTTTATTGTGACCTGCTCTTTCCAGGGCAGCCTCACAGGTTAAAAGTAGCACTTTCCTCACTGGTTGAGAATGCAACCAAAGATAGATATTTATATCACTTTTGACCTTAATCCACATAAACTCTTCTAAACTTTTATGCATATTTCACTAAAATATGGGTATCTAATAAAATATAGATATTGAAAAAACTTTTTTATTTGTTATACTGATGAAGAACGGTATAAGAATGTACAAATGCAGGAAACGGGTTGAAAGAGAACCAGCCTTCAACCTCGAATTTGTGAATCAACTGGATAGGAAGGCATGTCTTATTGATTCATTAGGAGAAAAATTATGGAAAAAGGAATCACTTTCATTTACAATCTAATTTTGATCACGGTATACTCGGGTATTCTGTGGATGTCATTCTCCCTCTTTTTAAATGGAAAGGAAAAGATCCTGTTATGGACAGGGATTATATTTGGAGCATTTATAGTGGATGAAATTGTAATTTTTGCGTCAGAGATGTTTGGGAATTTTGCAGAAGCTTATAACAGAATTTTTATGATCGTTCCGACCCATAAGACCATGATTTATCTGATCCTGTCACTGGGATACTTAACCATCTTCAAACGGTTGCTGAACCGTAAGATTACCTACCGGGATTTTGGAATCCTGGCAGTATATGTGACCTTCATGCTGTTTGTACCGATCATGGAAAACTGTGCCTGGAAAATTTGGCTCTATTTTCTCCCAAGTCAGCTTTATAACGCTTATTTAGGGGTACAATGCCTGAGAATAATAAAAAAGAACCCTGATGAATATAAGGATCCTTTCTTTAAATGGTGTAAAAGACTTTTTTATATCACAGTTCTCTTAAATATCCTCATCATTGTGGAAGATACCATTGTGATCTTTCATTTTGATACTTATTCCAAATATTATATCAATATGAACAACCGAAGCTATACCTCTGATATCCTGTATTTTATATACGCCCTGTTTTCTGCCGCCTATCTGATGTATTACCTGAAAATATTATTAAAGAACAATACCATTGTACAGGAAGTAACAAGTAAGACCCGGGGCAACCTTCCCTCTGATATTGAAGAAAGTATCTTGTTTCATTTTAGTGAAGCCTATCATTTGACTGCAAGGGAAAGAGAGATATTAAGAGTTCTTCTAAAGGACAAAACAAACCAGGAAATAAGCGATGATTTATTTATTTCCCTGGGTACAGCCAAAACCCATGTCCATAACATCTTTCAAAAAGCTGAAGTCGTAAAACGCTCTCAGCTCTTAGAGGTTTATGATGTCTACCGCGAAGACCAGCTTAAACAGGCGCACGAAAAAGAAACGCCGTCCCCGTAGGTTTCACCTGACGGGAAGGGCGTTTTCATTTTTGTCAGCTATATGAAATGGATAAATAATCCGCTGCGCAGCTTTGGCTCAAACCAGGTTGATTTTGGAGGCATCAATAGCCCTGCATCGGCCACGGACAGCAATTCTTCAATGGACGTAGGGTACATGGAAAATGCCACAGCCATATCCTGGCTGCAACGGTTTTCCAGCTCTTTAAGCCCCCGGATCCCTCCGATAAAATCAATTCTTTTGTCTGTTCTCGGATCCTTGATTCCCAACACAGGACCCAGGAGATTATCCTGGAGAATGGACACATCAAGGCCTTTTACTGGATCTGGTGTTTTTAAGGTATGAAATGCCTTTAGGTTGTACCACTTACTGTTTAGATACATGCCAAAGGTTCCCTTTTCCATAGGAGCAAAGGCATCAGTTCCCATACAGGATACATCAAAGTACAGCTTTGCCCTACGAAGAAACTCTTCCTCTGAAAGGCCGTTTAAGTCCTTTACCACCCGATTATAAGGCATAATCATCAGCTGGTCGTCTGGAAACAGCACTGATAAGAAATAGTTAAAAGGTTCTTCTCCCGTATAACCGGTATTTTCCTCTCGCCTTTTAAGCCCAACCTTCACGGCTGAAGCCGCTCTGTGATGACCGTCTGCAATATAAGTGGACGGAATTCCAAGAAAGGCTTTTTCGATCAGGAATAATGTATCTTTATCATGAATCCTCCAAACCCTGTGACTGATTCCATCTTCCGCAGTAAAGTCATATATTGGTCTGGCTTCTGTTACAGAATTAACGATTCCGTTGATCTCTTCATTGGACCGGTAGGCCAGGAAAATAGGCCCGGTCTGGGCATTGGTGGTATCCACGTGGCGGATCCGGTCCACTTCCTTTTCTTCTCTGGTATTTTCGTGCTTCTTAATTGCTCCGTTTACATAATCATCAATAGAAGAACAAGCTACCAGTCCAGTCTGTGTTCTTCCATCCATGGTCAGTTCATAGACATAATAGGCTTCCAGCGGATCTGACTCAAAAACCCCGTCCTTAATCCAGCCTTTTAACATCTCTCCTGCTTTTTCATATACGCGGTCATCATAGATATCCACATCATCAGAAAACTGTGTTTCAGGCCTGTCAATATTTAAAAACGACTTAGGGTTGGCTGCCGTAACCTGACAAGCCTCCTTACGGCTGTATACGTCATAGGGAAGTGCTGCCACCTGCCGGGCATAGCCCTCCCCTGGCC
>JAEWRS010000117.1 GCA_023398855.1 Bacillota bacterium | reverse complement strand
CTGCAACCACTTTAATATTTGTCATTCCAATCACCTCAATATGTGAATTCCATAATATGGAATCTTTTTACCCAATTTTATCACACATTGTCAGAATATACACGAAATTTCAGCATAATCGTTCAATTGTATTCAGTCGTCCCAAAATACGGTTGCCCCACGATGTGCTGAGGTACAATTTTTGCGATAAAGGTTTAACCAGCCCTTAGCCGGTTTATGAACGGGTTCGAAACATTTTCTTCTTTCAGCAAATTCCTCTTCTGTCACATCTACTGTCAGCATTCTGTCCTCAACATCAATATGAATCATATCCCCGTCTTTAATCAAAGCCAGGTTTCCGCCTTCATAAGCCTCTGGACTCACATGGCCGATTGCAAGACCGCCGGTTGCTCCCGAAAATCTGCCATCAGATACTAAAGCAAGCCGGCTGCCAAGTCCCTTTCCAAGAACAGCTGCCATGAATGTCTCCATATGAGGCATTCCCGGGCTGCCCTTTGGCCCTTCATACCGGATTATTACAACATCACCGGCCACGATTTCATCCCTTAAAATAGCATTCCAGGCATCATCTTGAGAATCATAGCATTTAGCTGGCCCTGAAAATTTCCATGCAGCCGGATCAACCGCACTGAATTTGACAATTGCACTGTCCATACCGATGTTCCCGTGAAGAACGGCAAGTCCACCCTGTTCGTGGATGGGGTCTTTCACCGGATGAATGACAGTCATATCCTTATTTTCAGCAAGCTCCGCCTTATCGCCGATGGTGCCGAACATGCCGCCTGCCGCCGTATCGATTTTCCCTGCTTTGGCAAGCTCCTTCACAACAGCTCCAAGCCCTCCTGCCGCATCAAATTCTTCCATGGTTGCTGTTGGATGGTTGGGATAAATGGTGCTGATCACCGGCACTTCACGGCTGATTTTGTCAAAGGTCTCCGGTACAATGTCACAGGATACCTGACGGGCAATGGCCGGAATGTGAAGCAGGCTGTTGGTGGAGCCTCCTGTTGCCATCATATAGCGTACAACATTCTCAAAGCTCTTTTGTTCTATAAAATCACTTGGACGTCTTTCTTCCTTAACTGCCTCCACAATCTTTACAGCCGCTTCTCTTGCCATTTCATGCCACTGGGGAGTCTGGCTTCGGACACTGGCATTACCGTGAGGAGAAAAGCCAAGGACTTCGGCCATAGCGCACATGGTATTAGCTGTTCCCATAAAGGGGCAGGCTCCAGGAGTTGGACAGGCATTTCTCACGATTCCTTTGTAATCCTCCTTGCTCATATCACCGGCAATATAGGCCGCATAAGCCTGCTTTGTATGGGTCAGTGTCAGCATTTTACCATGATAATGACCTGCCGCCATGTATCCGCCTGTAAACATAACCGTCGGTATATCTACCCTTAAAGCACCCATGATCATGCCCGGAACCACCTTGTCACAGGTTGCCATGATGATCATGCCTTCCAGCATGTTTAATTCTGCAACTGTCTCCACTTCACTTGATACCAGGTCTCTGGCCGGAAGCGTGTAACGGTCACCGGGTGTGTTGGAGCAAATCCCGTCGCAGACACCGGTGACAGGAAGCTCCAGCGCAAGTCCGCCCGCATTGTAGATTTCCTCTTTCATCTCTGCAATGACATCTTGAAAGGGGAAGTGTCCCGGGTTCATTTCATTCCATGAGTTAATCAGACCGATTATGGGCCTGGCCGCATCTTCTGGCGATATTCCCATTGCATAAAGCAGTGTATTACGATGATCCATTGATTCTTCATTCCACTGACGTATCATCTTTTCTCCTCCTGTCATAATCCCCAAATGATGCCTGATGCAGCAGTATCAGCCTCCCAGATAAGCTTTCCTTACAACATCAGACTTCATCAGCTCTTCGCCTGTCCCGCAGATGTTTACCATACCATTCTCTAAAATATACGCCTTATCGCAGATGGACAGTGCTTTTCTGGCATTTTGTTCAACAAGCAGCACAGTAATACCGGATTGCCTGATCTCTTTTATTAAATCATATACCTGATTTACAATAATTGGTGCAAGACCCAGGCTTGGTTCATCCATCAGCAAAATCTTAGGATGTTCCATAAGACCTCTGCTGATGGCAAGCATCTGCTGCTCGCCGCCTGAAAGCGTTCCTGCAAACTGGTGCTCTCTTTCTTTCAGGATGGGAAATCGCTTAAACTGCTCTTCGATATCCTTTTCCAACTGTTTTCTATGATGTAAATATCCGCCAACCAACAGGTTATCCCGTATGGTAAGACCAGAAAATGTCTTCCGTCCTTCCGGGACATGTACAATTCCTTTTGCAACGATCTTGTTGGATTTGGCCGGTATTGGTTCTCCAAGGAATTCAATGGAACCTTCTGTTGGCTTAACCAGACCGGAGATGGCCCTTAAGAGGGAGGTTTTCCCGGCTCCGTTTGAACCGATAATACTGACAATCTGTCCTTCGTCTGCCTCCACATGGACTTTTTTCAATGCCCTGACATGACCATAGGTTACGCTTAAATCCATTACTTTCAGCATTGCCATGTGTTATCCTTCCTCCTTTCCAAGATATGCTTCAATGACAGCGGGATCTCTCTGTACTTCCGCAGGAGTACCTACTGCAATCGTCTTACCAAAGTTCTGAACATGAATAACATGTGAAATACTCATGACCAGCTCCAGCCTGTGCTCAATTAAGAGAATTGCAAATCCAATATCTTTGGAAAGCTTTGAGATCAGACCTGTCAATTCCTGGACCTCTGTAGGATTCAGTCCGGCAGCAGGCTCATCTAAAAGCAATACCTTTGGCTTACAGGTCAGTGCCCTTGCAATCTCAATACGACGCTGCATACCATACGCCAGGTTTTCCGGCCGTTCATTTTTATAATCAGCCATTCCTACCATTTCCAGATAATGCTCGCAAAGCTCCACGCCTCTCTTTTCCTCGCTTTTACGCTTCGGAGTGGGCAAAAGACCTCCAATTAAGGAATATTTCGCCTGTGGATCAAATGCGCACATAACGTTTTGGAGTACAGTTAGTCCTTTAAATAAGCGGATATTCTGAAAGGTCCGTCCCATGCCTTCTCTTGTTACCAGATATTGTTCTTTTTTGGTAACATCCTTTCCATCCAGTATCACAGTCCCCTGATCCGCCGTGTATACATTGGAAATGACATTGAAAATAGTTGTCTTTCCCGCTCCGTTTGGTCCAATTATCCCATGGATCTCTCCAGCATCTGCACGGATAGAAAAATCCTGAATAGCCTTTACACCGCCAAAGCTTTTATAAATATTATTAACCTCCAGCAAGCTCATCAGTTTTCCTCCTTCCGCTGCTTTATCCGGCTTTTTCCTCTTCTGAACAAATCAGTAAGCTCATACTCACCTAAAAGTCCTGAAGGTTTAAAGTTGATAATCAGCAATACCAGAATTGCATAAATAATGCTTCTGTAATTTGCAAGACCTCTTAATACTTCCGGGAGTCCGCTTAAAATTGTTGCTCCCAGGATGGATCCTGTCAGACTGTTGACACCTCCGAAGAATACCATGATTACCCAGTCAGCGCTCTTTTTCCAGCCAAAAATACTGGGGTCCACGTACGTAATATAGAACGCATACAGGCAGCCGCTGAAGGCGGTGAGGGCAACACTTAAAAGGAACGCTGTGATTTTAATTTGGGGAACGTTGATTCCCATGGCTTTCGCCGCAAGCTCATCTCCCCGGATTGCGATACACTGACGGCCATATTTG
>JAEWRS010000212.1 GCA_023398855.1 Bacillota bacterium | reverse complement strand
GACTGGATCCCACTCCTGTATATTTCTGCAAAATAAGCCGCGTAGTTGATGATAAATCCAATAAATGCAGCCCAAAGCCGATATCCATTTCCCACCTTTAAACCAAATAGGTAATAAGGTCCGAAATACACCACCATCAGCTGCAGCATTAAGGGAGTACCTCTCATGACTGAAATATAGAATTTAACAATGGCCTGTATGACAGGTTTTTTTGACATCCTCCCAAAGGATATCACAAGTCCCAGGGGCAGGGAAAAGATCAGGGTCACCATAAAGATCTGGATGCTGACCCACATACCCCCTGCCAGTTGTAAAAATATCTTCGTTAAAGTCATGATTTCTCCTCCATGTTCTCTGAAAAACTATGAGGTCCGGTCCCTGGACGCAGGACCGGAACCCATGATATTGTCTTACTTTTTAACCGTAGTTACATCTTTGCCAAACCATTTTTCCGAAATTTTCTTAAGCGTACCATCAGCCGCCATGGCATCAAGCTGTTCCTGAACCTGATCTCTTAATGTGTCATTACCTTTTTTAAAGCCCACGCCGTATTCTTCCGCGGCCAGTGCTTCATCCAATATAACAAAATCCGCTTTTCTCTGCTCAATCTGGTATCCCGCTACAATTACATCCATGGCAATGGCATCTACCGCACCCATCTCCAGATCCATAAATGCTGTATTATAATCCGGTGTAGTCTGAAGAGTTCCGAAGGTAGCAGACAACTTTTCATCAGACTGAAGCGCCTTTTCTGCAGAAGAATCCGCCTGAACCTCAACAGTCTTCCCTGATAGATCAGCTAAAGCATTGATGCCTGAATCTTTTCTTACTACAAATACCTGACTGTTTTCCATGAAGGGACTCGTCCAGGTATAACATTCTTCTCGTCCTGTGATTGTGAAACCATTCCAGATACAGTCAATATTTCCAGACTCCAGTTCCATGTCCTTGGCATCCCAGGCAATTGGCTGGGGAACAAATTTTTTTCCAAGGCGGTTTGCCACCTCTTGAGCTAATTCTAAATCAAAGCCGGTATATTCTCCGTTCTCTCCCACAAAGCCCATAGGGGGAAAATCCTGGTCAAAGCCAACGGTAAAGCTGCCAGCTCCGGGAGCTGCCTTTTTAGCTGCTTCCGTTTCCTTAGCAGATTCTTTTTCTGTTGGTGCTGCCGTATCGGAAGCCGCGGAAGCTGTTACTTCATTCTTTTGACCAGAGCATCCGCTAAGCAAGAATGCCGCTCCCAACACTGCTGCCATTAAAACCTTTTTTTTCATAATTGCATCCTCCTCTTGTTTTCATGTGTTACCATGGTAGCACAGTAAAGTGTTTCTGTAAAGAAGAAATTTGCAGATACAAAATTCAGGTTATAAGAAAGATAAAAATAATATGAGAATAAAAATAACGGCCGCAGCTCCTGTCAGAAAAAGCAGGGGTGACGTTCTCTCTCCTCTTTTAGGAAGTTGTTCTGGTTCTGCAAGCATTCCCCACGGGCTGAGCTCCATGAGTCCCTGAGGCAGCCTGCCCAAATCTTCTCTTCCCATAAAAGAGAGAAATTCCCTCCAGTCCTGTTCCACGAGGCGCTTTCCCTCTTTCCAGTCTTCCTTAGGATCTTTTTTCTCTTTGGTAAAAAAGGAAGAGGAAGCATCTCTGCCTTCCAGACACTCCCTTTCTTTTAAAAACTGCTGATAGGCTTGCCTTATTCCCCTATTCGATGTCTCGCCAATATCCCTGGAAACCTGATAGAGGTTCATCATATAATAGTAAACCTTGTAAGCAGCTCTGGGCTGGAAATGCGGCGGTTTACTCCCTGGTCCTTTCCCTGCCATTTCACACTGCCTGGACGCATCTTGTATGTAAAGATCAATCATCCGGTCAACAGCTTCCCGTAAATCCACAGCCAACCCCTTGTTAATTCCGGAATACGCCCCATAGCTTTGAGATTTAATTGCCATCACAGCAGCAAGGAAGCCGTAAAGCTGCCCGCTTCCTCCGGATAGACCGGTACTGCGAAATAGATTCCCCTTGCTGTTCATGTATTTGGCAAATCCCTCTGCCAATTCAAGATCAGCGGGCGAATAAACTGTTTTATTTTCCATGGAAGACAGAAATGACTGAGCCCCGTAGATTTTACTCTCTCTGGTTCCTGGGAAACCACTTCCTTCCAGGGTGGAGACAGGCGCCTCTTTTCGCATCCGCTGGGCATACAAGGGGTCATTCTTGATCCTTCCCTCTCCGGCAGGCTGATAGATCATTCCAAGCTCCCTGCCAGCCCCCGATTCACTGACAGGCATTCTGACGCCGATCGGATTTAAGGCAGCCAGATCCCTGTTCATCTCCGGCTGTCCCTTAAAGACCCGTTCCAGCTCATTGCCACTTAAACTATTCCCCGTAACACTGCGGTAAAGTGCCGCCTTTATAGCTGTCATTGAGCTTTGAGACCCAAATGTTCCAAGAAACAGCCCCAGCTCGCCCATGCGTGTTTCCAGCATTTTCATAAGGCTAGCCGACAAGGCAGTTTCCAGTGCAGCAAGCTGGTCCTGCTGCACTCCTGCCGTGGTATGTTCAAGGATAGCCAGAAGCAGTTCTCTGTAAATTGCTGCAAGACTATCAAGCTCCAGGGAAAAAGATTTTGAGTCAGAGGGGCTCCACTCCAGGATATCCTTCCATGCCAGATCCGCTTTCTCCATTCCCCATATTTTATCAAGATCAGAAAGCTCTTCTTTGCTCAGGCTATAATACACGCTTTCCCTGGACAGGGCGGCCATGTCTCTGTCCGTTCTGGTCTCTCTGGTTTCTTCGCCCTCTGAACCGTTTGCCTTATCCTTTTCCTCAAGACGTTTCTCCTCGCTGCGGCTCAACGCTTCTATAAACTGCTCACCGGACCGGATCTTGTCCTTAACGTCTGCTTCTTCAAGATTCCTTTGAATATCCCCTGCTCCAGGCTCACCTATAGGAGGTGCTGCAACCGGCGGCTCCTGCGCATTTATCTCCATTTTTTCATCCTTTTTGTGTCTCTTTGGTGGAAATTCTTATGGGTCTGGCGGTTATCAGTCCTTTTCATCCTGATAAACAATCCGTCCGCCGCAGATGGTGTACTTCACCTTCCCAAAGAGCTTTTCTCCCGTAAACGGGGAGTTAGAAGATTTGGAAACATATTCCCCCACAATCCATTCCTCATTGGGATCAAAAATAACCAGATCTCCAGCCTTTCCTTCCTCAATATAGCCGTAATCCAGCCGGTACAGCTTTGCGGGATTCAGACTCATCTTCTCCATTAGTTCCATCATCGTTAAATGCCCGGGCAATACCAGGTTTGTCACGCCCAGTCCCAGAGCTGTTTCCAGACCAATGATCCCGCTGGGAGCTTCCGTCAGACTCTTAGCCTTCTCCTCGGCACTGTGAGGGGCATGGTCTGTTGCAATGATATCAATGCTGCCATCCTTTAATCCTTGTATAATGGCCTTACGGTCCTCTTCCGTCCGAAGAGGAGGATTCATTTTTGCCAGGCTACCATGCTTTAAAACAGCTTCCTCTGTCAAGGTGTAATGATGAGGCGTGACTTCTGCATACACCCTTGCCCCCAGCTCCTTTGCAAGCTTCACCATTTTCACAGAAGCCAAGGAGCTGATATGCTGGATATCCACGGTGGCACCGGTGTGAAGGGCAATCATGCAATCCCTGGCAACAAGACAGTCCTCTGCCAATGCAGGAGAACCAAAGATCCCAAGCTGGTCAGACACCTTTCCATGATTGATCCCATTTTCTGAGATAAAGGAAGGGTCTTCCTCGTGAAAGCTCAATGGAACATCCAGCTTTGCAGCCATTACCATGGCCTTTTTTACCAGCTTTTCATCCAATAACGGAATTCCGTCATCAGTAAATCCCACGGCTCCAAATTCCTTTAACTCCGCCATATCCGTAAGCTCCTTTCCTTGAAGCCCTTTGGATACAGCGGCCGCCTGCAGCACATGGATGCCAGTTTTCTTTCCTTCCCGTTCCACGTATTGAAGAGTTTCCGTATTATCTACAGGAGGCCTGGTGTTTGCCATACAGACCACCGCAGTAAACCCGCCTTTTGCCGCCGCTCTGGCTCCTGTCTGGATATCCTCTTTATAAGTCAGGCCAGGATCCCGGAAATGGACATGAACGTCAATGAACCCCGGTGCAACAATAAAACCGGAAGCGTCAATCACCACATCCTCTTTGGAAGTTGGGAATGCATCCAGTTTAAGATTCTTTCCAATACCAGCAACCTTCCCATCCGCGATGCAGATATCCATATAACCCTCAACCTGATTCCCAGGATCCACCACATGGGCATTTTTAATCCATATCATTTTCTATTCCTACCCTTCTTTTTATTTCTTGAAGCCACAAAGCCTGCAGCATGTTACGGGATATTAAATTTATCGTCCCTTTGTACCTGTTTCACTGCAGCAAAGTTGAAAAATCCCTGGGGCAGCTCAAAAACAAACACAATTCCCAATACAATGGCAACCGCTACCTTAAGTGCAAGAAAGCCGGTCTGGACAGCTAACGCCAGCTCATCTGTCACAATATAATAAGCGGGCCAGTATAGCCCCGCCCCAGGTACCAGAGGAAAAATACCGGATACTAGAAATATGGTAACAGGGCAGCGTTTTCTTACAGCAAAGGCTCTGGAAAAAAGAATCACCACAATGGTGGCTGCCAGCGCAGCTGAGGGGGCTGTTAAGCTCTTCATGAGCCCTGCATAGACCAGCCAGCCTGCCCCTCCAATCATTCCGCAATATGGATAAAATCTCCTGGGGACCCCGAATAAAAGTGAAAATGCAACCGTTCCCACAACAGCAGCAAGGGTTTCTGACGCAATGCTCATAAAAGCACACCTCCTGTCAAATGCCGGAACAAGCTGAACACCAGTCCAACTCCCATGGCAATACAGAAAAACACAAGCATCGCATCAAGCATCCGGACGGAGCCGGAAATATAATCTCCGTCTGCTATATCCCGTATGGCATTTGTAAACGCCACTCCTGGTATCAGAGGCATGATGGAACCAATGATCATAAAATTTAAGTGTTCTCCCCATTGGAGCAAATAAAGAACCGTACACAAAAAAGTTACCAGAGCGCCTCCCCCAATGATCCCCACGATTTTTGAAAGATGAGGGGCGCTGATAAAAATTACATATACATATAGAAGAATCCCGGTGCCAAAAGCCGAGAAGCTGTCCATTAAGTTTCCTCCGAACAAAAAGCAGAAGCAGGCGCTTCCAATACCGGAAGCCAGAATCTGCATGGTTTTCGGTTTTCCCGGCATAACCCGGATCTGATCCAGGCGCCGTATTACTTCGTCAGGGTTTAAGCAGCCTTTCTCAATCTCCCTGGAAAGCTGGTTTACCTCTGCCACCCGGTCCAAATGGGTCCCGCTCACCGGAATATGCTGGACCTTTGCAAATATTTCTTCTCTTTCATTGCCTGAGGTGGTAAATATCCCATTGCTGAGAACAAAGGAATTTACGGACTGGATCCCATAGTAGCGGCAGATACGGTCCATAGTTTCTTCTACCCGGAAAATCTCTGCTCCGTTTTCCAAAAGTATGTGCCCGGCCTGCATGGCGGCCTCCAAAACCTCTCTCTGTTCTTCGGGTGTCAGCTCCTCCGGCTGGCCCTTCTCATTTTCCATAAGAATCTGTCTCCTGACCGATTACAAAATATTCCCCGTCTTCATGGATATCCACCATCCGCTCCCTGTAAGGTGCGGAAATATCCATTTCCTTCAGCTTGCCAATAACGGAAAAATCCCCCCAGCAATGCATAGGAAATACGTGGCTAACCTGGGTTTTTCTCATGAACTCGTCAAAACCAAGGCAAAAGGCATGTTCCTGTCTGGGATCAAGAGGGAGAAAGGCCACATCTATATGCATGCCTGACAGCTTGTCCACTTCTTCGGAATACTGCCTTGCCATATGAGCATTCCAGTCATCCGGCTCCCCTTCCCACCTCCAGTTGTTTAAATCTCCGGCATGGTATATAACCGTTCCTTCCGCTTTTACAAGAAATGCGACGCCTTCATCTGTAGAGCGGAACGTCAGGATCTCTGTATTGGCCTTTCCTTCTTCAGAAAAAGGGCCTGTGAGACTTTCTCCAGGCTTTACAAAAACAGCCTCACTTAAAAGCTCCTCGGGCAGCCGGCCCTTTGGAATATCATCTGACAGGATGTACCTGGTTTTCTCATGCTCTTTTTTAAACTCCAGAATTTTTTCAGAAAAATGGTCCCCGTGGCGATGGCTTGCAAAAACCAGAAGGGGTTTTTTGTCATTGAGCTTTGGCAGAGCACCCTCTGTATAATCAAACAGCAAGGTTACTGTCTCTAGCTCCACCAAAAATGCACTGTGGTGGATAAAGGTGATTTTCATTGGAAAAGGCCTCCTTTTATGGATGTTTGAAAAA
>JAEWRS010000206.1 GCA_023398855.1 Bacillota bacterium | reverse complement strand
GCCGCTTAAATCAGGCCAATGTTCTGGCAATGAGCGGGCGTGCCATTGAAGCCGCCGGAGATGTGGATGTGCTGCTGCTTGACAAGACCGGGACCATTACCCTGGGAAACCGTCAGGCCAGCGAATTCCTCCCGGTTGGAACCGTTACGGAGCGGGAGCTTGCCGATGCGGCACAGCTCTCATCCCTTGCGGATCAGACGGCAGAAGGCAGAAGCATTGTGGTTTTGGCAAAGGAACGGTTTGGTATGCGGGGCAGAGAGCTTTCGGCCTTGAGTGCGGCCTTTGTGGAGTTTACGGCAAAGACCAGGATGAGCGGCATTGACTATCAGGGCAATGAGATAAGAAAGGGCGCTGCCGATACCATCAAAGCATATGTGCTGGAAAAGGGCGGCAGATACCCGGAGGAATGTGAGAAGCTTGTAAAGCGTGTTGCTGAGGCAGGAGGCACTCCCCTTGTGGTGGCAAAAAACTATCAGGTGATGGGTGTGGTTTATTTAAAGGACATCGTAAAAAACGGCGTAAAGGAACGCTTTGAGGATCTGCGGAAAATGGGCATAAGAACTGTCATGATTACCGGTGACAACCCCATGACTGCCGCGGCCATTGCTGCGGAAGCGGGAGTTGACGATTTCCTGGCAGAAGCAACGCCGGAAGCAAAGTTGGCTCTGATCCGTGATTACCAGGCAAAAGGTCATCTGGTAGCCATGACAGGAGATGGCACAAACGATGCTCCTGCTCTGGCTCAGGCTGATGTTGCGGTTGCCATGAACACAGGGACCCAGGCAGCCAAGGAGGCGGGAAACATGGTGGATTTAGATTCCAGTCCCACCAAGCTCATTGATATTGTCAGGATCGGCAAGCAGCTTTTAATGACAAGAGGCTCTTTGACCACCTTTAGTGTGGCAAATGATGTGGCAAAGTATTTTGCCATTATTCCTGTACTGTTCTTTGGTATTTACCCCCAGCTTTCGGCCCTGAATTTCATGGGGCTGACCAGCGAAAAAAGCGCCATGCTTTCAGCAGTCATTTACAATGGGCTGATCATTATTGCCCTGATCCCTCTGGCTCTCAAAGGGGTAAAATACCGGGAACTGCCTGCTGAAAAGCTTCTGAAACGGAACCTGCTGGTCTATGGCCTGGGTGGGATCTGCGCCCCGTTTCTCGCAATTAAGCTGATTGACATGATACTGACCGCGTGCGGTCTTGCGTAAGGGAGATAGAGATTATGAAAATCATGAAATTATTCAGAGCCCCTGCCGTGTGCTTTGGCATTATGACCATATTGTGCGGCATTGTATATACGTCAGCAGTAACAGGAGCTGCCCAGCTGCTATTTCCCCAACAGGCCAATGGCAGCATGATCACTGCCACTCAAAAAGACGGATCTCAAAAGGAGTATGGCTCAGAATGGATCGCGCAGGAGTTTACAAAGCCTCAGTACCTGATCGGAAGGCCGTCAGGCATTTCAAATCTCTCCCCAGTGGGAAAGGAACAAAGGGAGCTTGTTACAGAGCGTATCAGCAGGTGGCATTCCCTTGACCCGGATAATGAGGCGGATATCCCCATGGACCTGGTCACAGCTTCAGGCAGCGGTGCTGACCCTCATATTTCCCCTGATGCGGCGGAATACCAGGTGGCAAGGATTGCGGCTGCCAGAAATATAACAGAAGACCAGGTGAGAAGCATGATCAGGGCTTATACAAAAGGCCGTTTCCTGGGATTCATAGGCCAGCCCTCGGTTAATGTTTTACAGGTTAATTTAGCTTTGGATGGTTTGCTGAAACCGGAAAAAGTGGTATGATGTGGGAATATAAAGGTGGTGAATGAATGGAACCATTGGATCACAGGCCTGACCCTGACGCGATTTTAGGAAATATGAAAGCGCATGAAATTCAAAGGCCGGGAAGATTAAAGATATTTTTTGGTTATGCAGCCGGAGTGGGAAAGACTTATGCAATGCTTGACGATGCCCATGACCGGTTAGCTGGCGGGATCGATGTTCTGGTAGGCTATTTGGAGCCCCATACCCGCCCTGAGACCATGCAGAAGCTGCATGGTCTTCCGGTGCTTCCCCCGAAAACAGTATTATACCGGACCATGGAGCTAAAGGAGTTTGACCTGGATAAGGCTCTGGAGCGAAAGCCGGAGCTGATTCTTGTGGATGAACTGGCTCACACCAATGCAGAGGGCGGGCGCAATAAAAAGCGTTATCAGGACATTGAAGAGCTGCTGGGAGCAGGAATCGATGTGTATACAACGGTGAATGTCCAGCATATGGAAAGCCTTAATGATGTGATCGAGAACATGACAAAGGTCAGGGTACGGGAAACCGTGCCGGATTACATTTTTGACCGCGCTGAAAAGATTGAACTGGTGGACCTTGCTCCGGACGAACTCCTGCGCCGGCTGGAAGAGGGGAAGATATACCGTTCTGACCGGGCAGAGGCTGCCGTCCGGAATTTTTTTACCCAGGAAAATCTAAGGCTTTTGCGGGAAATCGCCCTCCGCTGTGCTGCTGACAAGATCAGCCAGGAAAACCAGAATGAGCGGAGCCTGTCTGATAAAATGGCAAATACCAAGCTGCTTGTCTGTATCGGTGCTTCCCCCTCATCAGCAAAATGCATCCGGTGGACAGCCCGGGCGGCAGAAGCCTTCCATGCAAGCTGGACCGCGTTGTATGTGGAGGATATAGGGAATGAGGATCTCACACCGGAACAGCAGAAGACCCTTCGGGCCAACTTGGACCTGGCGGAAAAGCTGGGGGCAGAGACAGTTAACCTGACCGGCCATGATATTGCCGTGGCTGTTTCAGAATATGCAAAGCTCTCTGGAATCACAAATATTGTGGTGGGAAAAAGCAGAAATAAAAAGACACTGAAAAACCTGTTTGACATGGATTTTGAAGACAGGCTCATCTCTCTTGTGCCAAACATTGAAATTCACATCATACCGGGAAATCCAGTCAGGGGGAGCTATAAAAGGCAGAAAACGAGAGTAAAACTTGAAACGTTCCACCTTTCCTGGGCGGATACAATCATAACCTTCTCTATCCTAGTGGCGGCCACTTTGCTGTCATATGGAATCCGCAGGCTTGACATTATGAACCAGAATATTATCATGGTTTATATTTTTTCTGTTTTGCTGGTTTCCCGTATGACAGAAGGGTATTGGTACGGAATCCTTTCTTCCGTAATCAGCGTGATGACCTTTAATTTCTTTTTTACGGAGCCCTATTTCACCTTTAATGCCATCCAGACCGGTTATCCCCTCACCTTTGCAATCATGCTTTTGGTGGCCCTGATCACCAGTGCCCTCACTGTGCGCATTAAAGCAGAAGCCAGGCTGGCCGTAATGAGGGAACACCGCACGGAAATTCTGTATGAGATCAACAAAAAGCTTCTTGCCACCAGAGGCCTTGGCCGGATCGTGGCCCTTACAAATGACTATGTTGCCAAGCTGTTCGGACGTTCCATCAGCTTTTTCACCGCTGATCCTGAACAGGGGGAGGACGGGGAAGTGGCCCAGGCGGAGGATGACCTGGATGCCACTGTCCTAAACTCTGCCGATGAAAAAGCAGTCGCCCACTGGGTGTTCATGAACCAGAAGCGGGCCGGAGCAGGAACCGATACCCTTATGGGAGCGGCGGCGTTTTATATGCCGGTGATCTCCCAGGGAAAGGTTCTTGCAGTATGGGGGATTTCCTGCAGAAAAGGAATCCTGGATCACAGCACCCGCCTGTTTCTGCGTATGATTGCTTCCCAGGTGGCAATGGCCCTGGAGCGGCAGCAGCTTTCTGATGAACAGCGCAACATTATGGTGGAATCGGAAAAGGAGAAGATGCGGAGCACCCTTTTGCGGGCCATCTCCCACGACCTGCGCACGCCTCTTGCAGGTATTCTGGGAGCCAGCTCTGCCATCCGCGAAAATGGGAAAACGCTTGACGGGAAGACCCGGGACAGTCTGGTGGCCAACATACAGGAGGAATCCCAGTGGCTCATACGCATGGTAGAAAATCTCCTTTCCGTGACACGGATCAACGAGGACGCTTCCAATCT
>JAEWRS010000072.1 GCA_023398855.1 Bacillota bacterium | reverse complement strand
CCATTTACGGTCCGGTTCTCATCATAGACAGGGACATCTACTGTAGAATAATCTCCGTCCTTTGGAGTTTCCATATGGAGAGAGTTACGCATCATCTGCTCCAATTCGGCTTTTACATATTTCAAGTTACTATCTGAAGTTGTAAAGGTACTGGTAAACTTTGCAGGATCATTGGCTGTAGCAGTTCCCTCTGTGAGAAGTTTATCTGCTTCCGTTCCGACCGCTTCGTATGGAATCTTTATACTTGCAGTTGCCCCTGGTTTCTCAATCATGTATCCATTGATGTCACGCTTATAAACAAAGTCTGATTCAGCTGTCAGATATAAAGGGGCTTCCTTTGCATCAACATACGTTCCTCCATCTACTTGCTGGATCACTACAGGTTTCAATGAAACGTTATTAAGATAAACAGCCGCTCCTTCCGGAATCCCGTCAAGCACAACAGTATAGCCATTTGTGGCATCCTTTGATCTCGTTTCAAGAAGAAGTAGGTTCTCCTTATTTCCATAAGCCTCATTTCTCTCCGGGAAAGTAACTGCATGATATAGCTGCCTTGATATCCATGCAGATCCTACCGGAGTTGCCTTTGTATCAGCCGTATCACCATAGGCCCAACGGGTACTATTGCTCGCATTTGTGACTACCAGATCTCTTCCGGTGATGGAAAGCTCATATCCTTCGGAACGGGAAAGCTCTTTGATATAATAATTGCCAAGGATTAAAGGTCTTCCGATCCAGCTGTCTCCATTCATGGACTTATTGTTTTTATAGATACGGCCTCTTTCTTCCTGCGGCTGCGCCTTTTCATATCCATCTTTTACATAGAGGTTTTCCGGATAGCTCTTTCCGGTGTACTGGATTTCTCCGGTTTTGTAATTGTAAATACTATGAGGTCTTTCCGTTATTGCTATGAAGGAACCGTCCCCATTCTTATCTGTGGCTGCAACTGCTATAAGATCATTTGCATCAAATACCACTCCAATACCGGAGGTCACATTTCCGTTATCATCCCGCTGAGTGTCCGGTCCATAAATAGAGTCAGCCGCAAACAAGCCATATACAGCTCCTTCTAAGGTGGCATCGCCCTGGGTATCTCCATAGGAATCATAGTTTCCGGATTCCCCTACTTTTAATTCCATGTCCCTCTTATTGAAATGGACCTGTCCTGGTACCCGATGGTCGTATACGGTAAAGGTATGGGCAGTATTGTTACCTGGCCCTTTGTCTACTTCCGGTTGGCTGTCCTCTTCTCCCTTTTCAAAATCTACACGGAACGTGCTGGAGGCAAGCATTCTTGTTACGGCTGGTTCCTCCCCTACATCTTCTGCTAAAAGACTTATTTGTCTTATTTTTCGTTCTTCTTTCGGAAGGGCTGCTTCGGAATCCGTGGCCAGGCTATCTCTTAACGAACGGTTCATTGAGTTCTTTTTCGCCTGTGATGGAGTGGATTCCTCTTCATCATCTAAATATTCTTCCGGAAATTCCTCCTCTTCTACATCAAATTTCTCATTATCCTTTGCGGTAAGCTTCACGGTAATTTCCTTCTCTTCCACAAAAGCCGTAGGCAGTCCGATAAACTTAAGCAATTTGTTGATGATTCTCTCTCCAAGCGGAAGATCATAGGTTTCTTTTAGGATTAAATCTCCACTTTCCTCAGAAAATTCCAAATATGTAGAGGGACTGGCCACATCCAGGAGGGATTTTTCTAATTCAGGTATATCCCCATTGGTGAAACTCTGGATTGCAAATCCTGCAAAGCTGTCATTACCATCTGAATCCGAACTGACTTTCGTCATGTTACGGACATATCCGGTGACTTTTATATCTGCATTACTGGTACTCTTCCATTTTATCGGTTTTTCTGCTTCGGAAGCTGCTGTTGTGATAATTTCAATCGGAACATCATCCGGATGCCCTGGATCATGAATGATATAACCATCTCTTGGCTTGGTTTCCCGGAACGTGTAGTCATACTCAAGATTGATAAAGGTTTCATATGCAGCATCCCTTGCGGCTTTACAGCCAGATGCTTCAAATGCGTCTTCTTCAGATGGCTCTTCTTCACTGTCACACAGCCAGTGATGGAAGGTTCCGCCACTGGCCCCAGCATGGGCTTGGCATGCGTCTACTGCTGCTTGCCATTCCCCCATCAACCGTTCATACTCTTCTGCTGCTTCGTCACTTCCTTCCCCTTCTTCCTCACCTTCCGATTCCTCAATTTCAGGTTCCGGGGGAATTGGATGGCCATTGCAATAGGCATGACTAAAATCATAAAAGCGCGTATCTTTATGAGAAATACGTCCACTGGCATCTGTTACGAGATCATCATCAAACACCAGCCAATCCTGCCAGGTTGTTGGATCTTCTCTCATGTTATCTTCGATGATTCCGCCGTCAGATTCATCATCACTTAATTGGTTATCATCGAAATGCTCTAATATCTGCCAGGCGGAACCTTGTAAAGGATTTCCAGTTTCATAGTCCTTTTTTTTCAGTTCAACTTTATAATTGGATTCAAAGGTTTCGTTATGTTGGTACACCTTTAGAGATATCTCACCACCAGCCCCAGGCGTCGGAGTAGGTGCATTTGCACTGTATTTTGTAGTAAGGAAAAACTCACAAGTTATTTCTTTTAATCTTCCTTTTGCACGATACAGCTGCTGTGAACCTGAAACATTACATTGGAAATACTCCATGCGGCCTGTGACTTCCAATACTCTAAAAATGGCAGGATCATAGCAAATTTTCATGACCGCTTCAGCTGGTTTCTGACCAGCCGGAGCGTTAGGGAAGCTCCATGAGAGATTCTGACCCTCCGTATTAATTACCAGTCCTGGCGTTACCGGATCAACTTTACAATATTTCTTAAAAGTTTCCCAATCGGAAAGCCCAGTTAATTCATAGAGTTTTTTTGTATCAATCTGACCGGGACCACTTCTTAAGTCATTGATATACATGGCCTTGCTTTCGGAATCATACTTATTGATCAATTCAAGGATATCTTTTGGGTCTTTACAACCATCGGGGATATTTTCAAACGACATAAATCCATCATTAGCCATATTTTCTACCCAGTTCGAACCACCGTTGCTTTTTCCTTTAGACCACGCGACATCTCTTGCATCACCTTTGGTACAATCACCCAATCGATACAGAGTTATGTCTTTATCATAACTTCTAAAGGCACCAATGTAAGCCCAGAACATTCTTTTCTGCTCAATGGTTCCTTGATCATAATCAATATCCATATTAACCTTGGAATAGTCATAATTGCTATGGGCTGAAGCTCCTTGGTTCATACACAAAAACCATTTGCTTTCATCGTCACCAGGTGCTTTTCCCATCAAATAGGGATGTCCGGCCTGTCCAGAACTGACAAAAACCAGACCAAACCCCCACGAATTAAACATACCTGGCGGCAAGTAGGTGAATATAGGTGTTAACAATAAGACAGTTGCAAGGAGCCCAGCAATTTTCTGATTTAGTTTTGTTCCGTTTTTCCAATATCTGATCATCTATTCTCCTTATTTTTCTCTCATGTTTTGTACAAAAAAAGCCACCGATTATGATCAACCGATAGCTTTTCTTCTTTAACTTATTTAATTATTTATTTGTTTGTTCAAAATGTATGAATGGAGCCTGTTCTCCGT
>JAEWRS010000093.1 GCA_023398855.1 Bacillota bacterium | reverse complement strand
TTTTTTATCGTATAGGAAAGTTCGTCCAATACGATAAAAACCCTCCGGGAGGATTGCACTGCGGCGGTAGGGTTGGATGTCGCCGAGGCGACCCGCCGCAGGCGGAGAATCCCGCAAGCGGGATTCTTTCTTATGCTGTCAGCAAAAAGGAGGATTAAATTTAGCAGGATTTTATTGACATAGACCCTTATACCATATAAAGTTATCATACAGAAAGAGGAGTAATGCTTAAGGCAGAAAATTTACATGACGGAGGTAAGACAGAAAAGTGCGCTTTTGCTGGAAGAGTCTATGAAAAAATTTATTGGAAATAAGGCATTTTACAGGATGGTTTTGACCATCGCAATTCCCATCATGGTTCAAAATGGGATCACCAACTTTGTCAGTCTGCTGGATAATATTATGGTGGGTATGGTAGGAACAGAGCAGATGTCTGGTGTGGCAATCGTGAATCAGCTGCTTTTTGTCTTTAACATCAGCATTTTTGGGATCATATCAGGTGCGGGCATTTTCGGGGCCCAGTTCTATGGATGTGGTAAACATGACGGAGTCCGTCACACATTCCGGTTTAAAATCATTTGCTGTATCCTGTTGGCAGTGGCGGCAGTGGCTGTATTTGCTTTTTTTGGAGAAGGTATGATTGCCATGTATCTCCATGGAGAAAGCAATGATGGAGAGCTGATGACCGCTTTGCAGCACGGAAGGAAGTATATGCTTGTCATGCTTGTGGGATTAGTGCCCTTTGCCCTGGAGCAGGCTTATGTAAGTACCTTAAGGGAATGCGGAGAAACAATAGTACCCATGAAAGCTGGAATTGTGGCTGTTCTGGTAAATCTTGTGTTTAATTATATCCTGATCTTTGGAAAGCTTGGAGCCCCGGTCCTGGGGGTTGTGGGTGCTGCCATTGCAACCGTTATGGCCAGATTCGTGGAGGCTGGGATCATTATAACCTGGACTCACAGAAATACGAAACGGAATCCATTTATTGAAGGAGCTTATAAAAGCTTATACATACCGGCAGGTCTTGTGCGTAAAATTTTTGTTAAAGGCACGCCGCTCATTGTCAATGAAGCTCTTTGGGCAGCCGGGGTGGCTACTCTCATGCAGTGTTATTCGGTGAGAGGGCTGACCGCAGTGGCAGGCCTGAATATATCTGCTACCATTGGAAATGTATTCAATGTGGTCTACCTTGCCCTTGGAAGCGCAGTATCAATTATTGTGGGACAGCTTTTGGGAGCAGGGAAGATGAAAGAGGCAAGAGAAACAGATACCAGGCTCATCGTTTTTTCCGTTGGTTCCTGTGTGCTGATTGGAGGTGTTTTAGCGGTTTTGGCCCCCTTGTTCCCCATGATCTACAACACCACGGATGAGGTAAAAAGCCTGGCCGTGTGGTTTATCCGCATATTGGCTTTGTGCATGCCTATGAATGCGTTTATGAATGTGGCCTATTTTACCCTGCGTTCCGGCGGAAAGACGGTGATTACATTTTTGTTTGACAGCGTGTTTATGTGGGTTGTCAGCATTCCGGTTGCCTATACCTTAAGCCGCTATTCTGCTATTCCCATTGTCCCCCTGTATTTTGCATGTCAAATGGTGGAAATCGTGAAATGCATCGTTGGCTTTGTATTAGTGAAGAAAGGCGTGTGGATACATAACATTGTTTCGGGGCAGGAAGATTGATGATGAGAAATACTCTCAAATAAAGCCTTGTATTTTCAAAGGATTCGTGGTATTATAATTACAGTTAGTTAAAGCTAACTTTCTGTGAATATTCTAACATCAGATTAACCCTCTGATTGTAACCTTCATTTGACCCGTGAAGGACCATGACTCCTGCAAAAAAGCCGCTCCTGTTACCGCATGACAGGGCCGGCTTTTTTGAGTGGAAAATAAAAGGGTGCGGATACAAGGTAAAAGTTGTAATAACCAGGACAATACGCTATAATTGGGTGAGAATTGAGTTTGGAGGAATGAAATGAAATCTTTAATTATAGCAGAAAAACCGTCAGTTGCCAGGGATATTGCCCGGGTGCTCCATTGTACTAGAAATCATGACGGTGTAATAGAAGGAGAGTCTTATGCAGTAACCTGGGGGCTGGGCCATTTGGTCACATTGGCTGACCCGGAAGATTACGATCCCAAATATAAGGAATGGAAAATGGAGGATCTTCCCATGATGCCGGACCAGTTCCGGCTGGAAGTCATCAAGCAGACCGGAAAGCAGTACCGGGTGGTTAAAGCCCAGATCCACCGGGCGGATGTGGGAGATATCATCATTGCCACTGATGCAGGACGGGAGGGAGAGCTTGTAGCCAGACTGATCCTTAATAAGGCAGGGAATAAAAAGCCAATAAAAAGGCTCTGGATCTCTTCTGTTACAGATAAAGCCATAAAAGAAGGCTTTGCAAAATTAAAAAATGGCCATGAGTACGACAACCTGTACGATGCTGCCATGTGCCGCGCCGAGGCGGACTGGCTGGTGGGAATCAACGCTACCAGGGCGCTGACCTGCAAGTACAATGCCAGCTTAAGCTGTGGCCGGGTACAGACCCCCACACTTGCCATCATCGCAGGGCGGGAAGAAGAAATTAAAAACTTTATACCAAAGCCTTACTATGGTATAACCGCCAGATGTTCTGCTCCGGCTCTTTCCTTTACCTGGCGTGATGAGAAGTCAAAGAGCTTCCGGTCCTTTGACAAGGACCGGGTGGAAGCCCTATTTAATCATATGATGGCAATAAGCGAAGGCGTAATCACTGAGGTGAAAAGCGCTCCAAGGAAAACAGATCCGCCTCAGCTCTATGATCTGACAGAGCTTCAAAGGGAAGCCAACCGCCGATTTAACTATTCTGCAAAAGAGACCTTGAACATTATGCAGAGGCTCTATGAAAACCACAAGGTCCTGACATACCCCAGAACGGATTCCAGATATTTAAGCTCGGATATTGTTCCATCTATAAAGGAAAGGCTTGAGGCCTGCGGCGTGGGGCCGTACCGGAAGCTGGCAGGAAGGCTGGCAAATCAGAAAATAAAGGCCGCCGCTTCCTTTGTAAACGATAAGAAGGTGACGGATCACCATGCCATCATTCCAACGGAGCAGTTTGTTCAGCTGGACCATATGACCATTGATGAGCGGAAGATCTACGACCTGGTGGTCCGCAGATTTTTAGCAGTGCTGTATCCGCCTTTTGAATATGAACAGACGGAAATCACTCTGAATTTAGGGGGAGAGACACTTGCGGCCAGGGGAAAGACTGTAAAAGCCCAGGGCTGGAAGGAAGTTTATGAAAATCAGGATGAGGATGAGGACGAACAGGAAATAAAGGAACAGAATCTTCCTTCTATGAAAAAAGGGGATCGTATCACAGGACTGACCGTGACCATGACGGAAGGAAAGACAAAACCGCCGGCCCCGTTTCAGGAGTCATCCCTGCTCACTGCCATGGAAAATCCGGTTTCTTATATGGAAACAAAGGACAAGGACATGGCTAAGACCCTGGGAGAGACAGGGGGACTTGGGACCGTGGCTACCAGAGCGGATATCATTGAAAAGCTGTTTTCCAGCTTTCTTTTAGAGAAACGGGGAAAGGATATTTATCTCACTTCAAAGGCCAGACAGCTCCTTAATCTTGTGCCGGAAGATTTAAAGAAACCGGAGCTTACCGCCAAATGGGAGATGAAATTGTCTGAAATTGCAGGAGGAAAGTTAAAACGGGCCTCATTCATGAAGGACATCAGGCAGTATTCCGGGGAACTGATCCATCAGATCAAAGCAGGAGAGGGCAGCTTTAACCATGATAACTTAACCAGCCACAAATGCCCGGTATGCGGCAAGCGGATGCTGGCAGTGAAGGGGAAAACCAGCGAGATGCTTGTTTGCCAGGACCGGGAATGCGGTCACCGGGAGGTGGTATCCAGAACCAGCAATGCCAGATGTCCTGTCTGCCATAAAAAGCTGGAGCTTAAGGGAAATGGGGACGGGCAGCTCTTTATCTGCAAATGCGGTTATAAGGAAAAGCTCTCTTCCTTTAAGGAACGGCGTGCTAAGGAAGGTGCCGGAGTATCCAAAAAAGATGTGTCAAAGTATTTGAACGAACAAAAGAAGGAAGGGAATCAACCCATTAATTCAGCCTTTGCAGATGCCTTTGCAAAGCTGAACCTGGGTGGAGACGGGGGAAAGCCTGTCCATTAAAGGCTGCTGCTGCCCATGAAACTGCTTTCCGTATAAGGTTATGGAGCCTGTGGGAAAATCCATTGGGCCCAGGGAGAGGATGTCTCAAGTATGTTTGCTTTTTTGAAATATACGCTTGGGACATCCTATTTTTAAAGCTATGGTAATAATCAGGTAAAAATTTAGTAAAATTTTACTTTGCTTATTGACGATGGAAGAAACAGCCACTATAATGAAAATTGAAAGGTGAGGATATAGATTATGGCTACAATAAAAGAAATTTCCCAGCTTGCGGATGTATCCATTGCAACGGTGTCAAGAGTGCTGAATCAGGACGATACCATTGTGGTGAGCCCGGAGGTGAGAAAAAGGATATTTAAAATTGCCCACGAGTTAAAATATGTCCCACCCAGGAGGCGTCATACGCAGAAAGAAAGAGGAATTGTCATAGGAGTGGCTGACTGGCATATTATCCGGAAGGACAGAACCAACATCAGGCTTTCATCCCTGGACGTGATCGTAAAATCTATGTCAGGGAAAAATGATGTGCGGTTTGAACGGCTGGATAAAAGTGAGCCTGGACAGTACGATGGTATCATGGCCTTCGGTGTTTTTTCTGAGGAAGAGATGGAGTCTTTGCGGATGCAGAGTTATTCCATTGTATTCATTAATTCAGATCCAAAGGATTATGAGTACGACAGCATTGTTATGGATTTTAATAAGGGGATTCATGAAATGCTGGATTATCTCATGGAACGGAAAAAATACTGCAGCGTTGGCTACATCGGAGGTCTTTATGAGGAAGGCCAGGTAAAAATCGGCTACAGGAGGCTGGAAGGAATCCAGGAAGCTTTTACGCAGAGAGGCCTTTATCAGGAAGAGAATTTTTACATAGGCGATATCAGCAGGGAGAGCGGTTATAAGCAGGCAAAGCGTGCTGTGGAATCGGGCCGTCTTCCGGAAGCAGTGCTTTTAGGAAGCGAAGAACTGGCGGAAGGCGCATTGGAGGCGTTCCAGGATGCGGGTCTGCGTGTCCCAAAGGATGTGGCAGTGGTTATCTATAAGGATATTGAGACCCTGGAATCCAAATGGCCGTCCTACACAAAGGTTCGGATGTTTCCTGATATCGTATGGCAGACAGCCATCAAGCTTCTGTTGGAACAAATCCAGGAAGGCCGTAAAGACAATATGACAATTTATCTCCCAACAAAGCTTGAAGTCGGGGACAGCGCGTGATGACCCATGATCCCAAGAACCGATGAATCACGGAAAAGGAGAGCAGTATGAAAAAAACAGTTTCTGTATTAATGGCAGCAGCACTTTGTGCAGCAATGATCGGAGGATGTTCTGGCGGCAG
>JAEWRS010000070.1 GCA_023398855.1 Bacillota bacterium | reverse complement strand
AGGTCAGCCTCATAGGAAAAGAGCTTGCATTTCTGGGAGAATTGGCCGGAACCGGAGTACGGCCCCAGGCGGCCCTGATCTATGACGTGGAAAACCGCTGGGCAATGGAGGATGCGCAAGGCCCCAGAAATAAGGGACTATTTTATCATGAAACCTGTGTAAAAGTATACAGTGCCATTAAAAAAATGGGATTTAATGTGGATGTAATTACCATGGAAGACAGTCTGGAGGATTACCGGCTTGTAGCGGCTCCCATGCTTTACCTGTACCGCAGCAAAATTGAAGAGAAAATGGAACGGTTTGTCCAAAGCGGAGGGCAACTGGTCACTACCTATTGGTCTGGAATTGTGGATGAATCAGACAGGTGCTTTCCTGGAGGGGTTCCTCATGGGCTGAGAGAGGTGGCAGGCCTTCGCAGCATGGAGATCGATGGTCTTTATGACTGGGAGCGGAATTACATGATTCCAGCATCAGGAGAAGATGGGAAGCGGTATGAGTGCCGCAACCTCTGTGACTTAGTGAAGCTTGAAGGAGCAGAGGTTCTTATGGTGTATGAGGATGATTTTTACAAGGGATATCCGGCCCTAACAAGAAATCACTATGGAAATGGAAGGGCCTATTATGTATGCGCCGATGGGGAACAGGATTTTTATGATGATTTATTCTGGAAGGTGGTTAGTGAAGCCGGAATCAAACCTCTTGCAAAAGGTCTGATCCCGGAAGAGGTTGAAGTGACTTCCAGGGAATCAGATCTCTATGAGTATCTGTTTTTGCAGAATTTCAGCCAGCAGCCTGTCAGACTGGAACAGAAGCTTTTAGACAGCTTGTCAGAAGGAACAGTGCTGCTTAATGGGATTACTGTCAGAGGAGAAATAGAGCCATATGGAACGGTGATAGTAAGAAGAGAATTACAATAATAGAATAGACCAGGAGGCCATATGAAAAATATAGTTAAATTTTTTGCGGTTTACATAATATATTCATTGGTATTTATTCTGGCGAACGGTGTGATGCCATACTCACAGGCGTTCATGGAAGCCCGCTCACGTTCGGCGGCTGGACCTCTCGATCTGCTGTATGTAGCGGTTAGCTGCCTGTGGTTTAGTGCTGCAATCTGTTATACGGTATCCCATACAAAATGGAAAGGCCCAAAGCTTGTCCTTAGCGTAATCGCTATAATTTGTCTGGTTCATCCGGTTTTGACTCAGATTGAAACCTTGTTTTTTGGAAGCGCGTTTGCTGTAATCTCCAAAAGTGATATTCTGATGATCATTCTGGCAGGTATGTTACCGCTTTTAGCAGCCGTACCATTGGCTGTTAACATGTGGAGCAAAGGAAAATCCTGCGAAACCGTTTCAGTATTTTCAGGTCATGTGAAAGAGCTGGTAATAAGCATTACAATGATCGGATTTGTCTATATGATCTTATATTTTGTTTTTGGTTATTTTGTTGCATGGAGATCGGAAGCGGTGCAGATATTTTACTCCGGCACTTTGCAGGACATAGGATTTTTGGCTAAGCTTAGACAAAACTGGAGAGAGAATCCCGCTATTTACCCGTTTCAATATATGAGAGGCATCCTGTTTGGGGTAGCTGCATTGCTATTATTGAATATGGGGTGGAGCCGCCGGATAGAGTATATCATTAATATCTGCCTGATATACCTATGTACTGCAATTGTGCTTATTATTCCAAACTTTCTTTTCCCTGATGCAGTCAGGTGGGCACATTTTATGGAAATGTTTTTATCTATGCTGATTTTCGGCGTGCTGACAGGTTTAATTATAACAAGGAGGCTGAGACGGATATAATTTTCTGCGGTGCAACGGAAGCGGTAAAAGGTAAGGAAGCTGCTTCTCAAAGTGGTGAGAATTAAAACGCTTGATGCGCCCGTATCCGGCGGCGTTTCAGGTGATATAAGTGGTTCCCCGGAAGCTCAGTTTAAGCTGAATCGGGTGATCCATAAGATTGGCTCTGATAAGAAAATAAATACGAAAATAGAAGCCCTGTGGCCATGGAAAATTCCAGCCATAGGGTATTTTATTGGCTAGCATAATTAAGCATAATGTATACTTATGCACTCAATTGACGTTTTAATGTATTCAATGACAATTGATCTGCAATTATATGGATGATAAAATATAATTATAAATATGGATAAATCTGGGAATAGATCTTGGAGAAATAAAAAATTTGTTTGATAAAGTCCGAAGAATCTGACCTCCATTATATTAATTGGGTGTAACTATTTGATAATGCCAGATAAAAGTGTTTTATTTAGAGAATAAAGGCTTAATGATACTTAAGCCAAACGCTATGTGGTTTCAGAGAATGGCGATCCATCAGGAGAGCTTCTCTGGAACTTTTTATTTATACGTTACGGCTTAATAGTGTTAATACAATCCAAAGACATATAAGTATGCCTATATTTTGGCAGCCGGAGAAGGCGATATCATCATGTCATTTAAAAAAGAAGGGTGAATGAAAGTGAGTATTAGAATTTATAAAATTACAGGCGTTTTGTTTTTGATTTTAATATTTTTATGTTTTGGTTTATATTTAGGAGGTCGGTTTGAGAGAAAAGATCATGCGGCAGCTGAGGCCAGATCAGAATACGTGCAGACGATTGCAGTTGTAAATTTTGATGAGGGAATTATAAAGGGTGACACAGCGGTTTATTATTCCAATGATTTTTTGATATATCCCAGTTCTAATTTTATCATGACTGGTTTAGAGGATGCAAGACAGGGGATTCATCAGGGAAGATATGGGGCATATATGATGATCCCTGCTTCTTTTTCCAGATCCATTGCCAGTATTAATGGCTTTCCCCAGAAATCCACATTGGAATATGCGGTAAATCCCAATTTGGAATCAGGAATCAAAGATGAGGTGGAATCAGATATCAGGCTGTTTCATCTAAATCTAAACACAAATATTTCTTACGTATATGTCAGCTCCATTCTGGAAGAATTTCATAATACCCAGGATGCTTCGGTGATTGTCCTGAAAAATGATAAAAATGAGCTGGAAAGAATTTCCGGTATTGAAGCGGAAAAGCTTATGCAGAATCTGGCCTTTCCTCAGCTGGAGCATGTGGACTATGAACTGGAGAATTTAGATGTAGCTGGTGCTTTTGATGACAGCAGAAATATGTTAGGCCAAATGGGAAAGGGGATTTTATCCAATCTAGAGGAAGGACAAGAGGAGTTTGAGAATGTCCGTAAGACGGATGATTTGTTTGTTATTGCTTCTAAGGATTTGTTTGAGCTTTTAATGGCAATTACACCAGGAGAAACATTATCAGGTGTTTTGGTCTATAAAGAAGGGCTGAATAAATTAGAAGAAACTATTGATACATTTCATACTGAAATGGCACAAAAAAGGTCGGTAATATCAAACCGCTTATATGATATTACCAATCAATACCGCACACAAGGAGGAGAATATCTCAATGTGCGTATTCCTCAATTACAAGATGAGGTAAACCTTCAACTGGACAGCCGGCTTAATTTGATGCAGCAAAATGTGGATGAAGCATTGGCTCAGATTCAGCAGGATAACCATACGGTAATTGTAGAACAGTTAGCTCTGATGCAGCAGGAAAGAGAAGATGAATATGAGTGGATTCAAAATTATATTGATCAAAGGTTAAAGCAAATTTATATAGAGTTAAAAGAGGTTTATGAAGAGGATGCCAATCAGCAATTATACCAGATTATGATGGAAATAGGATATCCCGCGACTCCAAGCGAAGCAACTCCAAGCGAAGCAACTCCAAGCGAAGCGTCTCCAAGTGAAGCGACTCCAAGCGAAGCTGATCCAGAGGAAGTTGATCCAGAGGAAGCTGATCCTAATGAAGCCACTCCAAGTGAGGCGACTCCAAGTGAGGCATATCGGATTCACCTGGCAACGGCTTCAGAAGCTGAGATTGATATCGGGCAGTCAGAAATGGTGCCAGGAGAAATTCTTGGAAGAATTTTCCCGCTTAAGAATCCTGTTCCTGGCTTGGCAGATAACCATAATCCTTATACAGAGGTATGGATTGCATTGCAGGCAAGCTCTATTATATTTCCCGATAACTTTGTGGTGCTTCCTCTTTTAAATGTTGAATTGTACCATGCACTGGCAGTTGAAATAGAAGCTCTTTACTATATTTCCAATGATGCGGTGAAAGATGTGCTTCAGAAGCAGGTTATTGAAGAAATAGAAAAGGAAAATATGGTTCATAAAACAGAGATTGAAACAATGATGCTTCGCCTCAGGGGGTATATGGATGATTATGAAAAAAGTCTTCATGATTTTGACCCGTATCTATATGTTCATATAGAAGAAATAACTGAGATACTAAATGAAATAAATAAAAATTTCGGATTGATTGACCGGTCTGTGTATGAAAAATCAAGTCAGGACAGCACTTTTGTACGCAAGGTTTATGACCTTATTGAGAAGAACAGTGGTACCTTACAGGAGAATATGGAGAAGACCAATGAGCAAACCCTTGGTAATATTTTAAATACAATAAAAACAATACAAACCTCCAGGATTGACGTGAATCAGGAAAATACATATTTACTGGAAGATTTCACAAGAAAATTGTCTTATACCAGACTGGGAAGTTTGGGGAATACGAAGGCATATGATTTTATTGTCAATCCTGTTTCCATGGAATCCAAAGATTTAAAAAAACGGGCTTTATTCCAGTTTGATTCTGATTTATCTAAATATTTATTTGCTGGGATAACGCTTGCCCTACTGATGGCGGGAAGTACTGTTGTATTTTTTTGCATCCGCTTTCTGATAAAGAGCAGGCAGAAATCTTCTTTAAAATAAAGAAGAGAGGATATCAACTGATGAAAGGAAACGCAGAAGATTTTATTCATTTATAAATTGTATTTACGTATAGTACTTGCTTATTAAACCAGGAAAGTTAGTAATAAAAGTATTGAATAAAAGAGAGGTGAAAAGATGAGCTGCAGATGCAGAGATATTAGCAGAGCGGAAGGGGATATAGAGAAGTTATATGAAGTGATAGAGAAAATAAGCAGGGCCATTGGTTCCTACAGAACGGTTATTGAATATCATAGTGATTTTTTGAGAAAACAAAAAGAATCCTATTATTTAGAAGATCAGGAGTTTCAAGAGATAGATAATGTGGTAAAGCAAAGGGATAGCAGGATAGAGGAGGAATTAGAAGGATATCAAAGAAGATTAAGGAATGAAATAGAGGCTCATCACAGGGCTATATCAAGTATGGAACGGGAAGATGATAACTATCATTCAGATGATGACGATGATTAATGGGAGGCAGATATGGCTGATGAATCAAAGGAACGGAATTTTAATTATGATCAAATTAAGAGGTTTGAGCAGGAACTGACTCATAACTATAATTCCTTGACGGAAATACATAAAAACCTTGTTATAACGGATACAGATATAAGTAATTCTTTAGCAGGAGAAAGTAAAACGGCGTATATAACGAGCGCATCAGCTATTCAGGAGAGATTGGAAGCAGAGCTGAAAAAACTGAAGCTGCTTATCAAAATGGTGGCAAGAGGCAATGAAGAGAGCAGAGATAAGGACATTGAAATAGGGGATAAATTTAAGACATTGAATTATTATCTGAGAAGTAAAAAGTAATATTACTGTTTTTACGCTAATGGTATATGAGAAAATGAATGGAGGGGATGGTAATGAAAAATATAGAAAGATATCTATTGATTTTCATAACAATTCTTATGGTGGGAACCACTTTAAGTGGTTGTATGACAATAACAC
>JAEWRS010000479.1 GCA_023398855.1 Bacillota bacterium | reverse complement strand
GAGGATGTGTATTTGCTGGCTAAGGAAGCGGAGCATCATTCCCATGCACTGATCCTGGGAGTAAGGGACTTTAAAAAGGCCGGTATACCGGTTAAATCTCTGATTGGAAACCGTATCACTTCTGCAGTATTTGCCGGATTGTACGGCAAGTACCTTCCAGATACTCAGACAGGGTTAAGGGCTTTTGATTCCAGACTTATTGACAAAATGACAGGCATAAAAGGAGACGGATTTGAGTATGAGACTCAGGTTCTGGTTACTTTTATCCGGTCAGGGATTCAGGTCCTTACGGTCCCCATACAAACGATTTATGAGGATGAAAACAGGGGAACCCATTTTCATGCTGTAAAGGACAGCATGAAAATTCTTCGTATACTTTTTGCCGATTTTGTGAAATTCCTTTCAGCCTCTCTGATCAGTTTCTTTGTGGACATAGGTCTGGCCTGGACTCTAATGGAGCTTTTAAGGTCTCATATGCAGGGAAAAGACTTTTTGAGGATCATGATTGCCACAGCTGCAGCCAGAACCGTTTCTATTGCTGTTAATTATCTGTTGAACAAAAAAGCAGTATTTACGGACAGGCAAAGTACGGGAAACAGTCTGATCCGTTATCTGATTCTTTGTGCTTGTAATGTATTGCTATCTGCGGGAGGCGTATACATTCTTCATGAGACCCTGGGCCTCTATGAAAGTCTGGCAAAGATCCTTTGTGACGGCAGTCTGTTTTTTCTTAGCTATCAGGTACAGCAGCGTTGGGTATTTCCCGGAAAAGAGGGCAGTTTGCATGAATAAACAAGAGAAAAAGCAAAATGTAATTTTTATTATTTCTATGGTTCTTATGACCATTTACCTGGGCTGGCGTCTGATATTCACCCTTCCGTTTCATGAAGGAATATGGAGCCTGGTGTTCGGGATACTGCTGGCCGGCGCAGAAACCGTTACGGTATTTACCACGTTTGAACTTTTTTATCAAAAAATGCAGATGAAAAAATTTCATTTGGAATGCCCGGAAATAGCTGATGAAGATTATCCTCATGTGGACGTTTTTATTGCAACCCATAATGAGCCGTCTGATGTCTTGTACAAAACGGTGAATGCCTGCACATTTATGGACTACCCGGACAAAAGCAAGGTACATATTTATATTTGTGATGACGGAAACCGGGAGGAGATCGCAGCACTTGCCAAAGAATTTGGAGTGGGGTATCTGGGGCTTGCAGATAATAAGGATGCAAAATCCGGTAATTATAATAACGCTTTAAATAAAACCGCCTCTCCCCTGATTGCCACCTTTGATGCGGATATGATTCCTCAGCATACGTTTCTTATGAAAACAATTCCTTATTTTCTCCTTTCCAGCTACAAAAAGGAAGACGGGGAGTGGAGACCGAGAAAGAAAGAAGAGGCAGACAGGACATTCAGACTTGGGTTAGTCCAGACTCCTCAGAGTTTTTATAATCCTGATCTCTTCCAGTTTAATCTTTATGCTGAGAGTACCATCCCTAATGAACAGGACTTTTTTTCCAGGGAAGTCAATGTCATGAGAAATGCCTCTAATGCGGTTGCCTATACCGGCAGCAACACCATAATATTAAGGGAAGCCCTGGAGGAAATAGGCGGTTTTCCTTTAAACACTATTACAGAGGATTTTGAGACAAGCATACGGATACAACAGGCAGGATACATCACCTATGCAACAGATGAGATTCAGGCAGCAGGACTTACCACCACAACGGTTAAAAGTATGATCAGGCAAAGGGTGCGCTGGGCAAGAGGCATCATTCAAAGCCTTCAGAATACCCATGCCATTTTTTCCTCTCAACTCCCCCTGCTTGCAAGGCTTACCTATCTTAACACTTTTTTATACTGGTGGTCTTTTACCTGCAGGCTGATATTTATAATGTCCCCCATTTTATTTGCGCTGTTTGATTATAGGATCGTAAACAGTCATTTTTGGGATGTAATGGTGTTTTGGGGCCCCGCATATTTTTTTTACAGCTTGTCCATGCGTTATTTATCCGGCAATATCAGGAACCACAGATGGAGCCAGATCATTGACACCATATTCATGCCATATTTGATTCTGCCGGTTCTTCTTGAGACACTGCACATCCATCAAAGAAAATTTAAGGTTACCAATAAAAGGAGAGAGGGCAATGGTTTTGGTTTTGCCGTATTTGCCATTCCCCATGTGATCTTATTGGCCTTGTCGGCAGCTGCCATGGTACGGTTTGTGCATGGGAAGTATGGCTGGGCGTTATTCTACAGCAGCATTATCCTGTTCTGGATTACATATAACATGATCTCCTTATTCTATGCCATTTTCTTTATGACCGGAAGACGGGCTTACAGAAACAGCGAAAGGATCCGGGCAGAGGAATCTGTCACCATACAGGTTCACCAGGTAAGCTATTTGGCTGAGACAATGGATGTTTCGGAAAACGGATTGGCCTTTTGGTCGGAGAAGCCTATTTATCTTCCGGAAGATGAAACCATAAAATTACAGATCACCACACCAAGCTATAAAGCTTTGCTTGAGGGGAAAGTTGTTTATGTGAAAGAACTAGGCGGCGGCTGGCGGTACTCCGCAGCGGTTCAGACAGCTGACGAAGAAAACAAACGTCAATACATGCAGATCATTTATGACAGGAATCATTCTCTCCCGATGCAGATGGATTTATGGGTCACTGCTTATGACGATATGCTGAGAAATTTAAAAAAGCGGCTGAAGCAGCCCATATCCGACAAAAGAAAGATGCCCAGGATCCGGCTGGAGAAAAGCGTTGTTTTTACAAACGGAGCTACCTGCAGGCTGGTGGATTTTAATTTGCGCTATTTTTCAGTTTCGGATTTTAATGATAACGGGAGCAGGGAAGATGAGTTCATCTACAGGACAGAAAGTGGGATATCTCTGATCTTAAAACGAACAGGGGTGAATTTACAGCGTTCAACAGAAGAGCTTTTATCTGTTGTGAACTTCAAGGAACTCATTGGAAAGGAACAGCTCAATCAGATTTTGGTTGACATAACAAATACAGTATAAAAGGGTGGGGAGAGGATGAGCATTATTTTTCATAGTGTCATGGCAGTGGTGGTTTTGTGTTCTTTATGCGGTTATATGATGGTTACAAGGGCAAGGCTAAAGCTTGCGGAGGAATTTGTTCCGGTTTTTGCCTGTTCGGCTGTTGCCTGTTTTGTCTATCTTTTCGGGCTGGCTGGATTCTTGCTGCCAGGGGCATTGTCCGTGTTAGTGGCAGGAATTTTCCTGTTTTTCTTTCAATTAATAAGGCAAATGAAAGAAAGGTCTTATAAAATGATCCATATTTCCCTGTTTCAGGC
>JAEWRS010000461.1 GCA_023398855.1 Bacillota bacterium | reverse complement strand
TTGCTGTTCCATACAATCACCGTCCTATAATCTGATTATAAGACTATAGTATTATAAAATCAACCAAGACTGGAAAGAACCGGGTTGACGCTTATCTTATTCAACAACTTTTTCTTTGTAATCTCTTTGCAGCTTATCCAATATTTCTGCCCGGGTCCATTGCATTTGTCCTTTTATAAGTCTGAAGTTAAATACAGAAATTATATACTTCCTATCTGCTGTCCATACACCTAATTCTGGGATGTAAAACTCAAATTTATCAGTTTCTGCTTCAGAGTATTTCTCCGTAATCAAAGGATCAAATATATTTAACGCTTCTTCAATAACAGGGGCAATTAATTCGAGATCATCATAACTGGAAACTAATATATCGAACCCAGCATAAGTACCACTATTAACCCAAGTGATTGGTACTTCACATTGAAGAGCTCTTTCAAGGACCTCTTTTTTAGATATATGATAAGCTGTCAAGTAATCACATTGGGGATAACCCGGTTGAGAACTGTCATAATCCCCAAATGGAGGAAAGGTGACAACGTCAAACCCTATCCCGTTAATATCCTCAAAGAGATACGTTACAGGTTTTATGCCTTCTATATTTGGTTCGCTAGCCCTATATGTAGATACATACTTATACTCTGTCTGCAAATAGGAATCCAGTTTGCCCATAACATATCTCAAACTGCCGGGGTTGAAATTCAATATAAAATATACGCCTGCACTAATAAATATAAAAATAATAATTGATGTTAAAATAATAATCATATTTTTATTCATAACGTAGCACTCCTTTTTCTTCCACCCGTTCTAAAAAGGACGGGTGAAAGTAAGTAAACAATATAAAGTGTTTAATTTGCTGAAAACATCTTCCAAGAGCCTCCACTAACAACATCTGGATAACTCAAACTACCCTGTGCAGAAAATCCATATTTAGCTCTTGCCACTTCTCTTGCCGCTTTTGCACCCAGCGGAGTTTTCCCCCACTGCCTTGCCAAAAAACCTCTTTCATCAGGGTATATGTCATAATATTGTGTTCTACTGACTGCCGCTAACGCAGTACCTCCAGTTAAGCCAACCCAACTTTGTGCAAAAGTAACTCCATTAAATTCAGCACCTGTCCTGCATGTGCCAAAGTAAGTAAAACTGCCTACCGCAAAAGCCGATGAGTTTATCTTGGTGAGATCAGAGCCTAAAATATTCAAAGCATTATTATGATCAACGCCTTTTTTAGCACTATATCCCATAGCTATTGAAGAATCATTTTTATGGTCAGGGTTGGGAATTGTGCCAAACACATCAAAAGCTGTTCCGTGTGCAAAGAAAGCCATTTGGGTTATTGGGTCACTTGCTCTACCTCCATTTTTGTCATTCATATAATCAAACAACGCTTGCTTATCCTCCATTATCATTATGCCAATACCATAATCGCCCGCTACTGATCTAAAGTTGGCTATATCATCTTCAGTATATTGATCAAATCATTAAAGTCGTCCTATAGTAACCTTAAGCTCTTTGCTGGCTATGAGAGACTGCTTATAGATTGCTTCAAATCTACCTATATGCATTTCTTTATCATATAGTATTTTGTTGAATTTATTGACAGCTTTATATACAGCTGTTAGTAAGTCGACATAGTCACATTGAATCGTTTGTTCTGTCAGTTCCTCATTTCTGAAATTAATACACTGAATTGTCACGTTCATTTCTTTGTCTTTTGTAACATCCAACCTGTAAGGTCCATCCATGAAATATAGGATAAATTTAGCCTCTTTTTTTCCAATGTGCTTGAGAAGAGTGTATGTCCACATATTCAAAATATCAGCAAAGTCTGTCCATTGCTTATTAGGAAAATATATCCCGTCAGATTCAAGGAACAAAGGTAAGACAAGGTTTGTTGTAATATTAGAAGTAAATATCTCTTCTTGAATAACAATTTTTAATTCATTCATTTTGGCCACGCCGTTTCTATCGTTTTTGTAGTGAAATTATACCAGAATTGAATAACTCCATCTCCCCAACGTCCTTGAAAAAGCTGTCTGACTTGTTCAACTCCGTTTTGCCAAGAGTATTGCATTTCTCCAATTTTTTCAGCATGCTTATATGCATCTTCAATAGCTTTTAGGATTGCAGCTTCTTTCATTCCTGGAGGGAATTTATCTTTGTTTGGACCTCAATTCCCACCCGAACTATGTCCTGACATAATATGAGGCATATCAACGTTTACTTTTTTCCAAGAGGGTAAACTCGGAGGCTTGTTAGCAAAATAATTCCCAATTAAATAACTGCCAGCAACCAGTGTTGCTCCGACACCAATTATCAAGCCTACTACATCAGCGGGTCCAGGCAGCGGTGAATCAAATTGAGCTACAACGCCTCCAGTTGTCCATCCCCATTTTAGTATTTCAGCAGCTATCGCAGCCTCTTTACCTGTTCCATCAAAATACATTATTGGTTTATTAATGCAATAATCATAAAGGTTTGCGCTTTGCATAATTGCAAGTATATCAGGTGCATAAGTATAAGCATTCAACCCAAGCGGATCATTGGGATCGGCTTCACGTTCGTTCCACTTTACAGGGTAATCCCCGTAAATCATATTGCTTGAATTCCAATGCGTATCTTCCTGCGTGAATCTTCCGACCACTGGATCATAATACCTATTTCTCAAATAATAAATGCCACTACTCGAATCGAAGTACTCCCCACAATACCTAAACGGATTCCCAATCCTCCCTATCTGGCTTTCTCTCCATTCCAAAAGCATCATACTCATACGTAGATTTACACATTCCGCTTTGACTCCACAGCTGAATAACATCCCCATGTTCATTCAATATATAATAGTATACCACACGGTCCATTTCACTGGCAATCAAATGGTTTTCCCTTACATAGGTTTTAATCTGTTCCCCGTCAGTCTGTTTCGCTACCATATCACCTTCATCCCAGCGATACCAATTGATTTCCCCCTGACTTTCGGTCAGTTTCCGCACCACTGTGCTATGGCGAAGCCCATCTCCCCGGTACTGATATGTAATCTCTTTCTCATCCCGATTGACCCGGGTCAGTTGGTTGAAACCATCATAATACCTCCACTCATATACGGTCGGAGACTAGTAGTAGTTTGAAAACGGGTGTGTGTCCTTGTGGCTGTCGATGCCCACATAGGTGTACATCATTTTGAAATGGGGGATTCCCTTTGTCTTACCTAGCCAGGTTCGGCGGGCGGGTGGCGAATAACTAATGTCTGTACCATTTCCAATCAGAGGCATCTTCTATACATTATATATTTAAAAAATCCTGATCACGGCATAGCATGATCAAGATTTCTTAAAACAGACTCTTTATTTTATTCAGTAGTAACGGATTGGACAGTAAAGTTCTTTTTTATAGGTAAGTTTGTTCTATCATGACCTTCATATATACTTACCGTATACAGGTATTCAGGATCATCGACAGCAGAAAATGTGATTGACCATACCATTTTATCGTAGATAGATGTATGTTTTACATACACCATCTCTTTCTGATGTTCTACTTCAAGATATTCTTTAGCCACTTGTGCTGCTTGTTCTAGTGAATCCTTTTGGTCAGCTCTTAAATCCCTAAAATAAAGCCCTATTCGTACTAAAATTATATTAATACCAACTAAAACTGCAATACCCATAAAAATCGCAACCTTTTTTATCATGCCATTCC
>JAEWRS010000451.1 GCA_023398855.1 Bacillota bacterium | reverse complement strand
ATGCAATGCCAATAAAACGGCCCTGCCTGACTTCCTCGGCATTCCAAAGGTCTTCCATGGTATTTCCTGTTCCGCCAAAGACAATTACCCTGCCTACCGTCACCACTTCCCTTACCTTTCTGGCTATGGCATATTCCTCTTCAAAGGAAATCAGATCCAGGGGCGCTGTGACGTTATAACACATTCCTAAGTCAGCTTCCAGATTATCAGCAACAGTCACACAATGATCTACCAGCAGATAGCGCAGCCCCTGCCGCTCAATAAATGTTACCTGATGTCCATTTGCCTCCAGATGTGTTTTTACTGCGTCTGCTTTTTCCTGAAAGGGATGGACTTCCGGTTTTCTGGGAAGGGTTCCCATAATCTCCTGATGGCCCATAAATGTGTCAGCACCAAAGTGCATGAGTTCACAGCTTCCGTAATTCGCATCAAGGGAGAATTTCATGAAGTCACTTTCCGCTCCATAGGCATTCATAAGTCCCAGCTTTTCCAGTGCGGGAAGCTTTAAATCGGGATGCTCTCTTAAAATGCTTCTAAGAGTATTGGCTTTTTCGTCCCCCGGCCTGGACAGACTGGCATCTTCCATGGCACCAATACCAAATCCGTCTAAAACAATGACAATCAATCTTTTATTCAATTTTGCCTCCTAAGTGAATGAAACAGGTGTGAAAATTTATGTTTCAATCTTTCGTCCCATGCTGTCATAGATACCAACAATTCTGGATTGTTTCTTTTTTAATCCCTCAACCAGAACCACATCGGAACGGGTAACAAAGATCTGGTACCGGAATGCCATGATAACCGTATCACCTATGTTTCCTTCCTTTGTCAGGCCAAAGTGGTAGTCAATGCTGTCATTAGAAGGAGGTATCACTCCCATTACCGCAGAATGGCTAAGACCAGATCCCACCAGGGCTGATTTCACATGAGAACGCCTGTAATGTCCGCCGCCATAACAATAGGCCTGTCCTTTAAAATTGTGGGATATTTCACTTACATAAGTAACACAGGGAACTTCAGCCAGCATTTGGTCTGCATGCATGGGAGTGGTTCCCGTCAGTCCATGGCCAGGCTCGGCACAGTTACCCCCCAATTCCTTTATTTTGTTTAGAGTATAGGAACAGGAAGCAGAAGGCGTATTAATAATGGATATATGCAATCCTTGTTCCGTTAAAATTCCTGCCGCCTTTTTTACGCTTTCCATATTTCCCGTAGGAATTAAGTCATGGGAAGTTTCATCGTATAAAAAGCATGGAAAAGATGTGACACCTGTAATTCTTACGCTTGGATATTTCGTTTTTGCCTCCATAGCCAGATCGCTTAATGCATCTAAGTGGAAGCCAGCTGATTGTCCCGAGTAGACCGTATCGTTATCGCCATAAACACGAAGAACAATTTCCTGTATAAGTCCCAGTTTTTTTGATGCCTCATGGATCTGGCTGATCTTTTCTTCGGAATAAACTGTGATCAGGCTGGGGCGGTATGCTACTATTTCCTCTATTTGTGCAGTAGGAATCTGTACCAGATGGCCGACGTTTGCAATTGGGATCTGGTGTTCCATCATGACCCTGGCTTCCTTATAATCCACTACAACGGCACCTTCGTAACCAAGTTCCACCAGTTTCCTTGCCAGATAGGGATTTCGTCCCGCCTGCTTCAGCATAAAAAACAACCGGATTTCCTTTTCCTTTGCCTCCTTTAACATCAAAGAGGCATTTTCCAGAAACGTATCAACGTCTATTACATAAGAGTCTGGCTGGATCTGTCCGCTTTGATGAAGGTCAAAAGAGGTTTTAATCAGTTCCGGGTTTCGTTTTATGGTCTGTTCTAAAAACATTTATATCACTCTTTCTATTGCTTCTTTTATAATTCGTAATATGGTATCCGCCCCAGAACGCATGGGATTTATGCGGATCATGCGCTGCTCCATTGTTGGATCCGTATTACGGAAGGTACCAGAAATCCTATAAAACATGGGAACCAGCTCATATTTTGATTCTGCACCTACAGGATTCGGTGCTGCCCCCAGCTTTTCGGCTTCAATCAGTACCTTTTCGGCTATTTCTTCAGTAAATTCCACCAGCAGAACTTTTGACTGGGCATTAGCCAGAAAAGCCTGTTTTACATATGGGATTTCACCTGCATTCAGCCTGGTTACACATTCTTCATTTACCTGGGCCTGAATGGCCAGGGCAACAGGTGCATAAACAAGGCCATGGAGTACATCCAGGGCTTCATGGCCCTGAACCTGCATGCCTCCGGAATAGCTTTCTTTCACAAGCATTTCAATATAGCGTGCCTTCCCCACAATAATGCCTATGCCTTCCGGACCCAACAGCTTAAATGATGAAAAGCAGGAAAGATCAGCTCCACACTGGATTCCGATTTTTTTTACTTTCATGGGCACATAGTTGTCATCGGTCAATATGGGGATATCACGGCACTCTTTGATGGTTTTTACCACCTGTGACAGGTCGTAGCGGTCATCCGGCTTTTGTCTGGTGTACTGGATGAGGGCGCCTTTTATATCATTATGTTCTTTCATTACCCGTTGTATATCATCCGGATTATTGAAATCAGCCTCTATGGAGGAAATATTCAGCATGTCCAAAGATGCAGCGGTTGTGATATAAACAGGCGCCTTATGCACCAGAATCTTATCTCCCGGTTTCAGCATACTGTGAAGCCCGAACCGGATGGCCCCGCTTCCGGCACCTCTGACCAATATACAGGCTTCTCCATCAAAAAAGTCTGCAATTACCAGCTCTGCTTTTTTTGTGGTAATTGGTTTATTAAGTCCCGGAACAACACCTAAATCTCCCCGGTTTAATATTTCATGGCCGCTGAATTCTTTTGTGATACAGTCAATCACTTGGAACTGCAGCCTGGCAGCCTCCTCCACGGACATGCTGGATAAGGGATAAGTTTCCATGTTCCATGCCTCCTTATTTGAGAATCCTGTACGAATCGTTGATGATCAGCATAACCGTTTGTTTTCATATAACTTTTCTATTCCTTATTAAAAGTCAAGTATCCTTGCAGGGTTATTCTGAAGCAATTTATCCAGTGTCATTTTGGTTATGCCCCGGTTTACCAGTAAAGGGACAAAATCTTTCATTACGCTCATATAGCCTGCGTGTGCTCCCTTGCATGAAAAATAAGACCTTCTTGATATGTCTTGTGATAATATGATCTTGTCTTCAAACCCCTTTTCAATGAGCCACATCAGGTTATCTGCTCTTTTTTCATCAGAAAGATAAGAGGTTTTTCCTATTGTATCAAATCCAATGTTTACTCCTGTTTTCAAGACTTCCAAATAATACCTCTTATCATCAGCCAGGTCTAAATGCCCCAAAATGATTTTATCTGGGTCCATGCCCTCGTTTATCAGCAGTTTGGCTTGCATTGCGGCCATTGTCCCTAATTGACAGTGGGTTGTCACTGCCACTCCGGAGACAACTGCGGCTTTAGCCGCACCCTTTAAAACAATTTCTTCTCCCCTGGTAATTTCATTCAGGCCAGAGGCAACTTCACCGATGATGCCTGCCTTTACTCCTGAATCTGCAATTCCTGATTGAATATCGCTAAGAAATATATCGCGTATCTCCTCTGGCTCACTGACTGATATAAATTCAGGATGATATTCTTCAAGATAAAAACCCGTGGAACATATGATATTTAAATCACAGGCTTCGCTGATACGGATCAGCTGTTTTGCATCTCGTCCCATATCATTTGTGGTTACTTCCACCAAGCTCTTTACACCATATTCCATCATTGCATGAACTTCTTTAATTATGATATTTTCACATGAAAAGTCAGAATCATCATCTCCCCTGATTCTTGACAAGTCCATGGCCAGGTGTTCATGACACATGGTAATACCAAGCTCTTTCGCCGATACCGGCCCCTTTACTGTCTGGATCATAGGCTTCTCCTAAACAAGTGGGGTAAGTCCCAGTAAGTAAGTGATATTCAAAATAATTCCTGTTGAAATGGCTGCTACCGGTCCGATGGCCATTCG
>JAEWRS010000450.1 GCA_023398855.1 Bacillota bacterium | reverse complement strand
CTTATTAACCGACAGACTTACCTTATCGAGAGCCTTGACTCCGGGGAAGCTTTTACTTATCCCTTCCATTCGAAACAGTTCCTGTTTCATGCCCCTTCCTCCTCTCTGCTTTGTATACACTTCATGTGTTTGAATTTATTATAACGGCAGGCTCCCGGTGATTCTATCGTAACTTTTTATCATCCATAGTAGAATTTTGTCTTTTCGGCTTCAGGCAAACAAAAAAATGCCTGCCATTCTGCCATGACAGACATTTTTTACAATCAGGTCATATCTGAAGATCTTTCAGTCTGGCCAACTGGTATTCGGAAGGGTTCAGCCCTTCCAGGCGTTTAAAGACCTTTGTGAAATAGTTGGAATCCAGGTATCCAACTCTGACTCCTACCTCTTTTACGTTCACTTTAGGCTGAGCCAGAAGCTTTTTCGCTTCCCCTACCCGGTATTCCGCCAGATACGAGGTAAAGCTTTGTCCGAACTGCACCTTGAACATCCTGCAAAAATACGGCTCCGAATACCCCACAGCCCTGGCTGTTTCGCTCATGGAGATATCATTCATATAATTGGACCGGATATATTCCTCTGCCATTGAGGCCATCACAGACAAACGGCTGCTGAAATCAGCCTCATCTTCCATGGGCTGCTGTGCCTCCTCTTTGACAGCTGCCCCGGCTCCTTCTCCTGTTTTTTGCGGTGGTATTCCCCCCTGCTTATCCTCCTGTTCACTAATAAGATGCAGGGCTTCCTCAACCACGCTTAAAACCTCCTTCTGAGAATAAGGCTTCAGCAGATATTCCATAGCCCTGATGGAAATCGCCTTTTTCGCATAGTCAAAACGGTCATATGCAGTCAGAAAAATCAGGCAGCAATCTTTATTTTCCTTCCGCATGATCTCCGCAGCCTGGATGCCATTCATTCCCGGCATCCCAATGTCCAGAATCACCACCTGGATATCCTCCCGCTTAAAAATCTCCACGGCCTCTTTTCCGTTCTGGGCCTCAAACACCTGGCATTCTTCCCCGAATTTTTTTAAAAGCATCTTTTTAAGCACAATCCGCTCTATCATTTCATCTTCCACTATCATCAACTGATACATGATCCATGTTATCCCTTCTCCGGCCAAATTCAATCTCAACCACTGTTTTGCAGTTTTCTTTGCTGTCAATGGTTACCTTCCCATATTCGTAGTAATAAGAAATCCTCCTGTAAATATTCCCCAGTCCGATTCCAAGACCAGTCCCCTTTGTTTCAACCGCTTTCCGGATGGCTGCAAGAGTTTCCTGATCCATACCCTTTCCCGTATCTTCCACGGAGATCCACAACAGCTCTCCCCTTTTTTCTATGCCAATGGAAATGCTTCCTCCTGCTTCCTTTTCCGAGATCCCGTGAATCACCGCATTTTCCACCAGAGGCTGAAGCATGAAAACCGGCACTTCCTCCTGGTACAAGTCTTCACTGCAGTGGATTTCCCATTGAATCCGGTTTCCAAACCTCATTTTCTGGATATACATGTAATCCCTAATTACCTTCAGCTCCTGTTCCAGAGGCTCAAAAGCATTGGACGTACGAAGGCTGTAACGAAGAAGGCTGCTGATGGCAACCAGCATTTCCTCCGTTACCGGCGCCTCCTCCATCTGCGCCATCCTGGTGATCATATTCAGCGTATTAAATAGAAAATGGGGATTCAGCTGACTTTTAATCAGCTGAAGCTGAGCCATGGAAAACCGTTTTTCAAGATCAGCTCTCTCCAGTTCATGCCGGTAGAGTTTTTCTTCCATCACCAGCTTCTCCTCGGTCGCAGTAACATAGTCCTGGGTGGCGTGCTTCATCTTGTTAAACGCGCTCACCAGCTGTCCGATCTCATCCCTTCCATCCCACCGGACATCAGCAGCCGAAAAATCATTCTTTTCAATCTTACCGGAAGCTGTGGCCAGCTGTACCACTGTTTCCACAATACTTCCCGTAATAAAACGCAAAAGGACCAGAAGCACGAAGAATGCTGCGACACTGATGGCAACCAATATATAAGGCATGCGCTTTAACACAGGGATCTGGATCTCGTAATAATCATTCCCGCTCATTAAAACCACCTTAGTCAGGCGTGTCCCATAGCTGTCCAGAAAATTCTGCATACTGTATGTTTTATATAATTCCTTAATATACCCAGGTTCACTGGGTCTCATAGCCACCACCTTTTCCCGCTGCTTCTCATAGGTCCGGTAGCCGTTTATCATGTTCCAGGTGATGCCGTAACGCTCTTCTCCTATTTTATTATAATCATAGGGCAGACTGTTTAAGTATTCCCTTGTCTCCATGCAGGCCAGCCTGTATGCCGCCTGATTCTCTGAAGTATCATTTGCCAGCAGCTGGGCAAACTTCCCGCTCTCATTCTCCAGGGATTCCTGGAATTTATAGCAGGCCAGATTATCATCCATGATAATGCTCACATCATTAATGAAAATATAAGCCACCTTCAGATTAATGAATATAGAAGCAGCCATGATGATCCCTACACTTACGATAATCACGTATAATTTCCGCTTCAATGACATCTGATACCAAAGAGCAAGCAATCGATCTCCCAACTGTATTCCTCCCTCAAACTGCTTTTTTCTGCCGTTTCCCTTAATATACCCTTGCATATCAACTAATCTTATCCTTTCCTGAACCTTCCGTCAATATTTTTACAAAAAGATGAGGAATGGTCAAGGTGTAACAGCAGTTTTCTTTCATTGTACGCAAAAAAATTCCCGGTAAACAATGCACAGCTTTTTCTATGCATCACTTACCGGGCGGAATCCATCCATTATTTCTGTTACAGGTTAAATGCTTTCCAAAGACGTTTAAAATAATCGGTAAATTTGGCTTCCCTGACCGCTTCTGCTGTTAAGATAGGGACCTCCCCTATCTTTTGGCCTCCAATGCTATAGATCAGTGTTCCTGCTTTTTGTCCTTCTTCTACCGGCGCTAAGATGGAGGGCTCCAGTGCCAGGCTTCTCTCAATGGTTGAGAAGTCCTCACCCTTAAGGCTTAAATAGGAAAAAGAACCTCCATATTTAAGTGGAACCTGATCAGTCACTCCGTTATCCACCACCATGTCAGGCAGAGGCAGCATTTCCTTATCCTCATACAGCTTGCAGTTGGCATATCCGTAGTTTAAAAGAGTCTGTGCGTCAGCAAACCTGATTTTGTAATCCGGTGCTGCCATGACTGAGGCAATAAGGCGCACTCCATCTTTTTCTGCGGTTGCAGAAACACAATATTTTGCCACTGATGTGGAGCCGGTCTTTAATCCTGTTACGGTAAAATTCGTGGCCATTTTTAATAGTTTATTCGTGTTGGAAAGACCAAATTCTTTTGTTCCCTGTTTTGTCACATGGGTGATATTCTCCATCCATATGGTAGAATAGTTATGGATCTGAGGATATTTATTAATCAGTTCTCTGGACATGAGTGCAATATCCCTGGCCGTTGTCACATGAGTACCAGAATCGGTAAGTCCGCAGCAATCTTCAAAGTGGGTGTTTGTCATCCCCAGCCCTGCCGCTCTTTCATTCATCATTTTCACAAATTCATCTTCCGTTCCTGCTATGTATTCCGCCATGGCTACGGAGGCGTCATTCCCTGATGCAATGACAATACACTTGATCAGTGTATCCACCGTCTGCACTTCCCCTTCTTCCAGAAAAACCTGAGAGCCTCCCATGGATTTTGCATGAGCGCTGGTCACAACCTCATCCGTCAGCTTGATCTTACCCGAATCCAGTGCATCAAAAATAAGTATCAATGTCATGATTTTTGTAATGCTGGCCGGGCTTCTTTTTTCATCCGGGTTCTTTTCATAAATAATCTGTCCGGTTGACGCTTCCATCAGTACTGCGCTTGGAGATTGCAAGGCTGGACCGCCCTCCGCATTCACCTTTTTCGCCTCTTCTGCCTGGATAATCATGTCCGAGGCTACCGCCATATCCGGCTC
>JAEWRS010000403.1 GCA_023398855.1 Bacillota bacterium | reverse complement strand
ATTTCACCAAATTCATTTTCAATCAGGACAACCTGCTCTCCGGCAATGGCTTCCTGCAGCAGTTTTTTAATAAAAGTTGTTTTTCCGGCTCCAAGAAAACCGGAAATAATATCAATTTTCGTCATATTAATAGGTACCTCTTTTCTTTCCAGAGTTTTACATGAAATTACATTTATTTATTGTGTCACAAACCTGAAACAAAGTCAAGCAGCGGTACAAGGGTTTTCCTGGTTTATATTGTCTAAAAATTATCAATTATATCAAATTTTTGCATAAAAACTTGCTTTTTGGTGAATTTATGATAAAATACATGTCAACTGCTTTGACAAAGGTCAAATGTGTGCACCAAACTATTTAAAGGAGATTTTAACATGGAAAAAAGCGGCGTAAAAGAATTCCTCAAGAGGAAAAACGTCACGATTACTGTCCAGACCTATCTCATTGATGCATTGGGTGCTATGGCATTTGGCCTTTTTGCGTCTCTTTTGATCGGAACCATATTTGGTACTCTGGGCCAACAATTCAACCTTGCAATGTTCAATGTGATTGCGGATTACGCAAAAAGTGCCACTGGTGCTGCCCTGGGCGTTGCCATTGCCTATGCCCTTCACGCTCCAGCCCTGGTTCTTTTTTCTGCCGCAACCGTTGGTTTTGCCGGCAATGCTCTTGGCGGGCCTGTAGGGGCTCTGGCTGCAACTGTGGTTGCCACGGAGCTGGGAAAGATTGTCTCAAAGGAAACCCGGCTGGATATACTGGTCACCCCGGGAGTCACCATCATATCCGGAGTCCTCATTGCCCAGTTTATCGGACCGGGTGTAGCAGGATTTATGAGCTGGTTTGGTACTCTTGTAAAAACAGCCACAGAGCTTCAGCCGCTATTTATGGGAATCCTGGTATCAGCCCTGATCGGAATCGCCCTCACCCTGCCTATCAGCAGCGCCGCTATATGCATCGCCTTATCCCTTGACGGTCTGGCAGGCGGAGCCGCCACTGCCGGCTGTTGTGCGCAAATGATCGGATTTGCAGTCCTTTCCTTCCGGGAAAACGGAATAGGAGGCCTTATGGCCCAGGGCCTTGGCACCAGTATGCTGCAGATGGGAAATATTGTAAAGAATCCAAAAGTCTGGATCGCTCCCACTCTTACTTCTATGATCACCGGCCCCATAGCAACCATAATATTTCAACTGAAAAATATTCCTGCAGGCTCGGGCATGGGAACCTGTGGTCTGGTAGGTCCCATCGGCGTTTACACCGCCATGAAGGGGGGCAGTTCCATGTGGCTGGGCATTCTGGTGGTCTGCTTTTTGCTCCCCGCCATACTCACTCTGTTATTTGGCGAAATACTCAGAAAAATCGGTTGGATTCAATACGGAGATTTAACCTTGGACCTGAAATAAAAAAACAAGGAGGATGCTGCAACATCAATGAGCAGCATCCTCCTTTTATCTTTTATGATTCGTTCTTTTCTTCATCAAAATTACGGAATGCACAGTTACTGCAGCCGCCGCTGCAATGTCCGCAGCCACAGCCGCCTTTTCCCCTGTTTTTCACGAACTTTCTCACTGAAAAAAACACCAGCACCAAAAGAATCATGGCTATTATAACCGTGGAACCATTGGAAGCTAACCATACAGGCATAACAAACCTCCCATCACGTCTCTACTTTAATTCCTTTAGTATATGCTCAATATGCTCTCTTTTGCCAATGACCATCAAATGTTCCAGGGCCTGGATCACATAATCAGCCGGAGGCATGAGCTGGGCCCTGCCATCCCGTTTGATACCGAGAACACTGATATGATACTTGTTTCTGATGTCCACATCCCTTATGGACTTGTGAACCCATTCCGGAAGAGGCGGAATCTCATAAATGGAATATTCCGGCGTCAGCTCAATATAGTCAAACACATGGTCCGTGCTGTAACGGACAGACAGCTTTTCCGCAATGTCTCTGTCAGGGTAAATCACTTCATCTGCTCCGTTCCTCAGCAGGAATTTGGCATGGATATCTCGGTTGGCCTTGCTGATCACCCGCCTGCCTCCCAGTTCCTTGACCAGGGAAGTAATCTCCAGACTGCTCTGGAAATTCGTTCCTATGCACACAAAGCATAAGTCAAAATTAGCGATTCCCAGGCTCCTTAAGACCGTCTCATTGGTACAGTCCCCCACCTTTGCGCTGGTGACATAAGGAAGTAAATCCTCCAAAAACTCCTCCTTCTGATCCACGATCATGATATCGTTGCCAAGCCTTGCCATGTTGATGCAAAGATGATGACCAAATCGTCCGAGTCCGATAATTAATATTGATTTCATGATTTTCTCCTTTTCCTCTAACCTACATTGATCGTCTCCGTCACTTGTTCCACATGAGCCTTTCGCTGACTCTGGGCAAATGCCAGGGCAAATGATAAGCTTCCAATCCGGCCGCTGTACATGAGAATAATAATGATCACTCTTGATACGGAATAAAGATCCCTTGTTATTCCTGTGGTCATGCCTACCGTTCCTATGGCTGATGCTGTTTCAAACAGGATATCGGAAAATCCCAATGGCTGTATTGCCATAATGATCAGAGATGCAGAAAGAGCCAGGAATAAATTAATGGTCAAAATGGCTCCTGCACGCTTGATCGCTGCATCTTCCAGCCGCCTGCCAAATATGTTGACCCCGTAAGTCTGCTTAATATTGGAATGCACACACATAAGGAGAACAAAAATTGTAGTCGTTTTAATACCTCCGGCAGTTGATCCTGGACTTCCTCCAATAAACATGAGGATAATTGTCAGCAGCTTGCTTGCGTCAGTAAGAGCCGCCGTATCAGTCGTATTAAACCCGGCTGTCCTGGCAGTTACCGAGCTGAACAATGAGGTCAGGATCTGACCGCTTAGATTCATTCCTACCAACAGGTTATTATGCTCCAGTAAATAGAAAAGAAATCCTCCTCCAAAGACCAAGACCGCGGTACTTACTAAGACCATTTTCGTATGCAGCATGTATTTTTTAAAGTGAAGCTTATTCTTGTGGATATCATCCCATACAATAAATCCAATACCGCCTATGATGATCAGAGACATAATAACCAGATTAACCAGCCAATCATCATAATAAGAGACAAATGAACTATAGGGTGTCTGATTTCCCATCAGATCAAATCCTGCATTGCAGAAGGCAGAGATGGAGTGGAAAATACCATAAAACAATCCTCTCCAAAACCCATAGTCAGGGATAAAACGGAGAGACAAAAGCAAGGCTCCGATACCTTCGAATATGCAGGTCCCCTTTATGATCCCCTTGGCAAGCCTTACTACTCCGCCGATCTGCAGTGTGTTGACGCTTTCCTGCAGCAGCCCTCTTTCCTTTAATCCGATCTTCCGTCTTAAAACAATGGAAATAAAAACGCCCACAGTCACAAACCCCAGACCTCCGATTTGTATCATAGTCATGATCACAAGCTGTCCGAATAAGGACCACTGGGTCCAGGTATCCCTTACAATCAATCCTGTCACGCAGGAAGCACTGGTAGCTGTAAACAGGCAGCTTAAAAAATCTTCCGACTGTCCGTCTCTGCTTGCTATGGGCAGCATTAAAAGAAGAGCTCCTGTCATAATCAGACAAAAAAAACCGTAAGCTATAAACTGGGTCTGACTGATGTGCCGTCTGGCACGTTTTAATTGTTTTTCTTCAATGTTCATCTCACCATAATTCCTCTTTTCTGATACCCGCTCTGTATCTGACCGGCTCTTTCCTGCTCCTCTGAAAAGGCAAGTCCTATCTCCTGTCAGATTCCATTTGCATAGTATAGCACATTTTATCCGGAAGGAAAAGAACAGTTTTTCATATGTGCGGCAAAAGGCCTGTAACAGACATGAGAAGAAAAACTCCTACGCCGTTTACAGGCCTTGCGCCTTTATTTCTTGTTTTTCACCCGAAGCTCAATCTGCCTGCTGATCTCCTTTACCTGGTCCGAGGGCTCATAATTCTCTTCATCAAACAAAAACTGATGAAGCCTTTTTACGTTTGATTCCAA
>JAEWRS010000027.1 GCA_023398855.1 Bacillota bacterium | reverse complement strand
AAACAGGTAAAAGGCTCATGGGACCGGCTGTTCGTCTCAGGAAATATAGGTATGGCTGTATTTCAGCCATGGATGTGCGGTACATTAAGAAACCACGAAGAGTATCCTCATGATTTTATAACCGCTTTTGCTCCGCTGCCGGTTCCGGAGAAAGGAAAAGATTAATATAATCTGTGCAAGCTGAATAACTTTATGATGATAAACAGTAAAAGTGAGTACCAGAAACAGGCGTGGGAATTATTAAAGTATTGGATCGAAGACGGTATTGAACCATTGCTGGCCTTTGGTAAGATTCCTGTGAATAAGAATTACAGCAATCCGGAAATGGCTGCCAGGATATTACAGGATCCTGATGGAAAAACCTTTGATGAGGCAAGCTTTACAAAGGCTGTTCTGGATCCGGAAATGAAATATATATGCAATACTTATATTGCAGCCTCCTATGACATGAAACAGATCGTAAAGGAAGAGGTTGACCGGCTTTTGTTGGGGAACCAGACTTTTGAAGAATATCTTGAGAACGTGCAGTCCAGGTGTGATGCTGCAATTAAAGAAGCAAATTCTCGTTGAAAAAATACTGGAGTATAGGATGAAAAAAAATAAAGTGAGTCCCGTAAAACGATACAACCATTATGTGGGCTATCTGTTTATTGCACCCCATTTACTAAGTGTGATACTATTTCTATTTGTTCCGCTTTTATATAGTTTGTTTATATCTTTTTATGATTTTAATCTATTCAAAGGTTTTGCAGGCTCTGTCTATATTGGAGCGGAGAATTATAAGAAATTATTTACTGATAGAAAAGTACTGGTTTCTATTGTAAATAACTTAAAATACATGATAGGTACCATACCGGTCAGCCTGTGTCTGTCGTTGATTCTTGCTGTTTTTTTAAATGATAAAGTTTACTTCAAAAATGCCTTACGGACTGTTTTCTTTCTGCCATATATAGCAAGCGTTGCCGCAATGGGAATGGTCTGGATGCGTATTTTCAGTCCCACGATGGGACTGATTAACAGCCTGCTTGTTACATGGGGGGTGTCAAATCCCCCAGGCTGGCTTTCCAGTGAGACATGGGCCTTACCGGCCCTGATGATTATGGCTGTATGGGGAATGCTTGGCTATAACATTGTTATTTATATGTCCGGACTCCAGTCCATCGACCGTACCCTATACGAATCTGCGGACATAGATGGGGCCTCTTTTTTTCAGAAGATCAGATATATCATCATACCATTGTTGACACCTACTACTTTTTTTCTGATTATCACCGGCATCATATCTTCTTTCCAGGTATTTGGTTCCATTAATATTATGACTAAGGGAGGTCCGGGAGATGCTACCTATGTAATCGCCTATTATACTTATACCACAGCGTTCAGCAACTATAAAATGGGGTATGCGTCAGCGATGTCCTGGTTATTGATAGCAATTATTTTTTTGATAACGGCTATCCAGTGGAAAGGTCAAAAGAAATGGGTAAATTATTAGGAAAAAGTTTAAAAGCTGAGAGTACTTTAAAGAAAATCATTACTACAATAATAATAAGTCTGCTGGCCTTTCTTGTGCTGATACCATTTATTTACATGATTTCTTCTTCTTTTAAGACAATGGGACAGTTGAACGGCCAGCCATTAGGACTGATTATGGAGGGTATGACCTGGAATAATTTCAGAAAGGTTTTAAAACTTAAGAATCCTCCGTTTTTTCACTATTATTTCAATTCTTTTAAAGTATCAATTATCTGTGTTTTTTGTGAATTACTGACTTCTTCCATGGCAGGATATGCGTTTGCAAGAGTCCGTTTTAAAGGAAAAGAACTTATTTTTATGCTGTACTTAGTAACCATGATGATTCCATTTCAGGCGATCATGGTGCCTCAGTTCATGGTATTCCATTACCTTAATATTTACAATACTCATTTGGCATTGATTCTTCCCCGCATGTGTACCGTGTTCGGCACATTTATGATGCGGCAATATTTTATGGGAATACCTATGGAACTATCGGAAGCAGCTAAAATCGATGGGGCGGGTGACTTTAAAACATATTCACGGGTGATTTTACCATTAGCAAAGCCAGCTCTGTCCACACTTGGAATCATTACATTTGTATGGCGGTGGAATGAGTATGAAGCGCCTCTTATATTTATTTCTGAGAAGAGGCTGTACACTTTGCCCCTTGCCCTTGTCAATTTTGTGGATGATGTAGGACAGCAGCAGGATACCGTTATCATTGCAGCTGCAGTATGTGCTCTTTTTCCAATGGTACTGGTGTTTTTCCTGGGCCAGAAATATATCATTGAAGGTATGACATCAGGAAGTGTCAAGGGATAAGAATTGTCCGTTAAAATGAAGTATGATGTGAGGGTCCGGGAGGCGAGGTATATTTAAACCGGAAGTGCCGGAGGAGGAAACAGATGAACGCAGTAAGAACAATGGAACGGATTAAAAAAGAGAAAGTAATTGCAATTGTTCGCGGAGTAACTTCTGAGGATATCATTGAAACTGCAAAAGCATTGTTACGCGGAGGAATTTCCAATATGGAGATCACCTTCACCCACAATACTCCTGCCGGAATTAATGAAACGCTGGAATCAATATGCTCAGTCAAGGATTTCTTTGGAGATGAAATTAATCTTGGTGCCGGATCAATTCTTTCTGTCCAGGAAGTTGAACTGGCATCAAAAGCCGGTGCTGATTATATGATATCACCAAATACAGATCCAAGAGTAATCACAAAAACCAAAGAATTAGGCAGGATTTCAATTCCAGGAGCATTAACTCCTTCCGAGATCTGTTGTGCATATGAAAATGGTGGGGATATGGTTAAACTATTTCCTGCAGGTGCATTAGGCCTGGAATATGTAAACGCTTTAATGGCTCCTTTAAACCATATTCCCGTGTGCGCGGTGGGGGGGATTTATCCTGAAAATATAAGGGGATTTTTAAAAGCAGGCGTCCAGTGTTTTGGAATCGGTGGAAATTTAGTGTCTATAGAAAGCGTCAGAAAAAAGGATTTTCTTGAACTGACGCGGACAGCAATACAGTACAGGCAAATGATTGATGATGAATTACTGCATGATTGCCAAAGGAATAAATCATGAAAAAATACTTAATAACAATTGATGGTGGTACCACCAACACCAGATGCATTTTGTGGGATAATAAACGAATCCGGATAGGCGAAGAATGCCGTGGGATTGGAGTCAGAAACACTGCTATTGATGGGAACAATGAAAAATTAAAGCTGGCAGTAAAAGAATGTCTGGAATTACTTATAAAAAAAAATAATGCAGAATGGGAACAGATCCATTGCATTATAGCCAGCGGTATGATTACTTCAGATGTGGGTCTTACAGAGGTTCCTCATCTTACTGCTCCGGCAGGACTTGATGAATTGGCCGCATCCATGGCTGTCATTCATTTAGACGAAATTTGCCCCATCCCTATCTGTTTGATCCCAGGAATCAAAAACTCAGATCAAGAACTGTCTTTGGAGAATATTGAAACAATGGACATCATGAGAGGAGAGGAAACTGAGAGTATACCGATTATAGAAAGACATCATGCAGGTTTTCCCATGACCCTGGTTCTTCCGGGTTCCCACAATAAATTTATATCGGTAGATGCCGATAAAAGAATAACCGGCTGCCTTACTACAATATCCGGTGAATTGCTGGCGTCTATAACCAATGATACAATAATTGCCAAATCGGTAGAGAAGCAATTTCTGGATATAAAAAATTACGACAGGAATTGGATGCTGGAAGGTTACAAAAATGCCCAAAATAATGGTTTGGGAAGAGCTTGCTTTTCTGCAAGAATTCTTCACCTTTTTAAGGCTTATCCGGCTGAAAAAATACAGAATTATATATTAGGCGCATCGTTGGCCGGAGATATTACGGCTGTTATGCATTCTGACGTTATAAAGGCCGGAAAAAGTTCCATTGCTGTGGTATGTGGTAAGAATCCTCTGCAGCAGGCATTAATGGATATTTTGAATTTTGAATCCATTTTTAAAGAGGTGAAGCCTTTTTCTCCAGAAGGAGGTATGCCGATTTCTGCATTGGGTGCGTATATGATTGCGGAAAAATGTAAGATATTGGAGTGATCCGGTGAATACAAGGATTTAAATATGACACTGAGAAAAAGAGGAATGAGCGGTATGTTTCGGGAGGTAAATAAATATGCTTAAAATCACCAGTGCTTTTACAGGTGGAAATATTGAAGTCGTAAAAATATCCGAACATGAAGTCATTTTAAAAAACGATCTTCGGGATACGGCAGGTGATTGGTTTTACTGGGCATTTTGCGTGGAAGGTGCAGCAGGAAAAACCATAAGATTCAAATTCAGTGAAAAGAATCGTGTTGGATATTACGGAGCAGCTGTCAGCATGGATCTGGAAACCTGGCATTGGACAGGCAACAGGGGCTCTGACGAAAGCTTTACCTATACCTTTGGAGGTGAAGAACACAAGGTGTATTTTGCACACCACATGCTCTATCACCCCAAACGGTTTTCTGCCTTTGCTGATGAGAAGGGGTTAGAGATAAAAGAGCTTTGTGTTTCTGACAAAGGCAGGAGCATTCCATATATAGAGTTTGGGCAGGGCAGTAAAACAATAATACTTACTTCGCGCCATCATGCCTGCGAATCCACAGGAAACTATTTTCTTGAAGGTGTGCTTGACGTTTTAATTCGTAATCCTATCAAGGGGTATTCCGTGTTTTGTGTTCCCTTTGTAGACTATGACGGCGTGGTTGACGGTGATCAAGGCAAGAACAGGGAACCCTATGACCATAACAGGGATTATGATCCAGCAGCGGTGCCGCTCTATAGCAGTGTGAAAGCCATACGCGACTATGTCCTTTCCCATGAGACTGTTTTTGGACTGGATTTTCATTCCCCGTGGCATATGGGCGGCAGAAACGATAAGATTTTTATTGTTCAGCCGGACTTTCTAAAACGCAAGGGCCTTATCCGTTTTGGCGGGCTGTTTGAAAAGGCCATATCTAATCAGGCATTTGCTTATCTGCAGGAAAACGATTGTCCGCCAGATTGGGGGTGGAACAAATTAGGAACTCCGTCCTTTAGCACGTTTATTCATAATCTTCCATCCTCTGAATTCGGCTGTTCTGTTGAAGTCCCGTATTTTGGAGGAGAAGACAACGTTTTTTCTGCTTCGGAAATTCTTGAAACCGGAAGGTGCTTTTCCCATGCGCTGATTGATTATATTTCCAGCCCGGGGGAGGCTGTTAAGGTGTCATTTACCGGCGATATCCTCTGCAGCCAATCGATGATCAACGGGTGTAAAACAGAGAGTGGATATGATTTTCAGCCGCTGTTTGAAGGGGTAGAAAGGACGTTTCACCAGTCAGATTATATCGTAGGGAATTTAGAAACACCTGTTGCAGGGGAAGAACTAAAGTACACCTTTGAACCCTACTGCTTTAATGCTCCTTTGGAATATCCTGATGCCTTGAGAAGATGGGGGGTAGATATGGTGTGCCTTGCAAATAATCACTGTATGGACCGTGGAGAAGAAGGAATCACAAAGACTTTGAGGAATTGTCACAAGCTAGGGATTGAAACGGCAGGACTCTATATGACTGCAGAGGACCGGGAAAAATGCTTTGTAAAAGAAATTGGCGGAGTAAAAATTTCGTTTATTAATTATACCTATGGCACAAACGCTTTTGCTCACAAACGGTTTTTACAGAGGGACAGCCGCTGCAGAGTGAATTTAACTCAGCCGGAGGAGAATTTGGAGGGGGCAATACACCTTCTGCTCCCGTTAAATGAGATTAAAAAGCAGTCGGAGGAGTTTTATTTGAACCAAAACCATACTTACGAGAATATCCTAAAGCCTTATCACAGGCAAATGGAGGAGGATATAAAAAGGGCAAAGGACGAGTCCGATATTGTGATATTCTGCCTTCACAGCGGAGGGCAGTACAATACAGAACCAGATGCTTATACTCAGATGCTGACCGGTAAGATACGGGAATGGGGGGCGGATATTATAATAGGACTCCATCCGCACATCATACAGCAGTGCACAGTTGAAGATGATTTTGTAACAGTCTTTTGTCTGGGGAATTTTATGTTTTCTCCCCAAAATACGGCTGAAGAATCACTGATTGACAAAAATTATAATGTTGTTTTACATATATATGCCAGAAAAGAAACAAAGAAATTAACAAAGGTTACATTTTCGTTGATGTATGTGTCTGATGATATCCAAAGCCTGCCACACGTGGATGATATGTATGATATTTATACTCAAAAGCCCAACGAAAAGCTGAAAAACGAGATTTTGCATTTTGCAAACTATTTCGCAGCTGATAACAGGTATACAAAGGTCTGTAGAGAATACACGCTTTGGGAGACTGCAGATGGAAGGAGTTTATGCAGAGAATGAACTATATCATAGAAAATAAAAGAGAAATACCCGTAATACGTGAAGTGGATGTGCTGGTGCTGGGCGGAGGGCCTGCAGGTATGGGGGCAGCGGTAACGGCTGCCAGAGAAGGCGCGGTAACCATGCTGGTGGAACAGACGGGAGATGTAGGAGGAGTTGCCACCACAGGGCTTATGAGCCACTGGACCGGAAACACGGAAGGGGGATTTTATGAAGAAATTCTAAGCCGTTCTGCAGAGCTCACCGGGAAAGGCCGCCAGATCATTAATCCGG
>JAEWRS010000309.1 GCA_023398855.1 Bacillota bacterium | reverse complement strand
TCTCCCATCAGCTTTAACAGCTTCTGGTGGCCTCTGTGGCGTCCGTCAAATTTCCCCAGGGTCACGACCGCAGGCTCCTGGATCTGAAATTCCCTGGTACCAGTTATATATTTCATACTCCGTTTCCTCTTTCCTGCCCGTCTTCCCAGGGCATACAGGGATCCCTGGAAGGGGTTTCCTCTTTCCTGCCCGTCTTCCCAGGGCACAGCCATGTCTTAAGGAGTTCCCCCCAGAAATACCTTCTGAGGCTTCAGAAGATTCTTCTCCCTGTCCGGCCCATATACCCCGATAAAGCGATCCCCGCTGTCATATACTCTCACCGGCCCGTCAGGAAGCTGGGTATCTCCCTCTGCCTGGCTTCTGTAAAAGGAATTTCCATTGTGAACCAGCTTGTCAAAATCCGGCTTCATCCAAATGGCCGGATATTCTGAGAACATCTTGTCCACAGCAAGAATGTGATCTTCCAGGGTCCCCTCATCCCGAAGCTCCTGGATCCGGGAAAGGGTCAGACTGTCCTCTAAGCAAAACCCGGAGACTTTCGTGCGCAGAAGAGATTCCATGCACCCTCCGCAGCCAAGCTTTTGTCCAATGTCATAGCAAAGGGTGCGGATATAGGTTCCCTTGGAACAGGTCACAGTCATCGTGACCCTGGGAAGCTGGACACTGTCCACACAAATCTCCAGAATCTCCACGGGCCTGGCCTTCCGCTCTATCTCTTTTCCTGCTCTTGCCAGCTCATAAAGCTTTTTTCCATCCACTTTTAAGGCTGAGTACATGGGCGGTATCTGATCATAATGCCCCAGAAAGCTTAGTACGGCATCTCTCACCTGATCTTCCTTCACCTGGACCGGATATTCCGCCAGAACCTTTCCCGTTGTGTCCTGGGTGTCGGTTTCCCTGCCTAAAAGCAGGACAGCCTCATAGGTTTTAGTTTTATCCGTCAGCATATCGCAAAGCCTGGTGCCCTTTCCAAGGCACACTGGAAGTACTCCCTCTGCCATTGGGTCCAGCGTCCCTGTATGTCCAATTTTTTTCTGCTTTAAAATACCTCTCATTTTCGCCACAACGTCATGAGAGGTAAATCCTTTTTCTTTGTATACATTGATGATACCGTCTGCCATAGCGCGTATCTCCTAGTCAAGCTGTTTTACAATCTGATTGGACAGATTGTTGATCACGTCATGAACACTTCCTGTCATGGTACAGCCGGCCGCCTTTTTATGGCCGCCGCCGCTGAAATAAACCGCAATTTTGCTCACATCCAGATCCGTAGTGGAGCGAAGGCTTACCTTATACTCCCTGCAGGATATTTCATACATGAATATGGCGCATACCACGCCCTCTGTGATCCGAAGATGATCAATAACTCCATCCATATCTGCACCGGTGACGCCGTAAAAATCCATATCTTTCTTGCTTATAGCACTGAAAATACACTGGCCGCTATGAAAGGTTATGCTTTCCAGTAAAGCTCTCCCCAGAATCTGGTTCTGAATATTGGTTTTCCGGAAAAAGCTGTCATCGATGATCTTAGAAAAATCAATTCCTTTTTCCATCAGCTTCCCTGCGATCTCCATGGTTTTCCTTGAAGTGCAGTCATACTTAAACACCCCGGTATCATGAATGATACCGGTATAAATACACTCAGCCACTTCCCTGCTGATCCTGCTCTCATCTAAAAGACCGTAAAGCACTTCACAGGTAGAGCTGGCGTTATCCTGTACGATATTTTCCATCGCATATCTTGTGTTGGTAATGTGATGATCTACGCAGAGGCTCTTTTTAGCGGCGGTTAAGAATTTTATAGCCTCTCCGAACCGGAGTGTATCACTGCTGTCAAGACAAAGGCAGAGGTCATAGGACTGATCCTCTGAAAAGTCACTGACAATGCGGTCAAAATTCCTGAGATAATTAAACTTTGAAGGAGGAGTCTCAAGATAAACCACAGCCTTCACTTCCGGGTAATGTTCTTCCAGGTAGTTGTATGACGCCAGACAGGAACCGACACAATCCCCATCTGGGCGGACATGGCCAATGATTGCAACTGTTTTTACATCCTCAAGCATTGCGTCAAAAAAACTCACAAGGGCACCTCCCTATTCTCTGATATCTTTTGTTACCTCATCAATCAATCTGGACATATTTACTCCATATTCAATGGACTGATCCAGAATAAACTTGATTTCCGGTGTATTGCGAAGGTTCACTCTCCTGGCCAGTTCTCGGCGGATATACCCTTCTGCACTCTTTAATCCTTCAATCGTAGCCTTTCCAGCCTCTTCATCACCCAAAATACTGATAAATGCCTTACAGTATTTTAAGTCCGGAGTTACCTGGGTGGAAACCACAGTGGTCATGGGATGAATTCTTGGATCTTTGATTTCCAGGCGGATGATCTCGCTTAGCTCCCTCTGGACTTCCATATTAATTCTCGTATTCTTTATACTGTCTTTACGCATGTTATTCCTTTCGCTTTTTGTCCGCTGTTTCAAAAAGACCAGCCCGGTGTTACGGGCTCATCTCTTTAAAATCAAGCCAGAAGATTCCTAGCGGGGAACCTCTACCATGGCATATGCCTCAATCATATCATCTTCTTTAATATCATTAAACTTCTCAAAAACAAGACCACACTCGTATCCAGTGGCAACTTCCTTGACATCGTCCTTAAATCTCTTTAATGAAGCAAGAGGTCCCTCGTAGATTTTTACACCTCCACGGGTAATACGGATACTGCAGCCTCTCTGGAACTTACCATCCATTACATAAGAACCTGCGATGGTACCAACTCCGGAAGCTGTAAAGGTCTGCCGTACAATTGCATGACCAATGATCTTTTCTTCAAACACAGGATCAAGCATACCCTTCATGGCTGCTTCCACGTCCTCAATGGCCTGATAGATCACCTTATAAAGTCTCATATCCACCTTTTCCCGGTCAGCTATAGATTTTGCAGTCACATCCGGCCTTACATTAAAGCCAATAATAATAGCATTTGACGCAGAAGCCAGGGAAACGTCGGATTCATTAATTGCACCTACGCCACCATGGATTACCTTTACCATAACCTCTTCATTGGACAGCTTCACAAGACTCTGTTTTACTGCTTCCACGGAGCCCTGTACATCAGCCTTTACAATGATCGGAAGCTCTTTGACGTTGCCTGCCTTGATCTGACTGAACAAATCATCGAGTGATAGCTTAGCCTTTGTATCTTCCAGTAATTTATTCTTACCTTCGGAAATAAATGTTTCAGCAAAGCTTCTTGCTTCTTTCTCATGTTCCGTTCCAACCAGTACTTCACCAGCATTTGGAACATCGTTAAGTCCTAAAATTTCAACCGGTGTGGATGGTCCCGCTTCTTTTACCCTGCGGCCCTTGTCATCCATCATGGCACGGACTTTTCCGTAGCAGGAGCCTGCAGCAACCGTATCACCCACATGAAGAGTTCCCTTCTGTACCAGTACGGTAGCGACCGGACCTTTGCCCTTATCAAGCTCAGCCTCGATAATAAGGCCTCTTGCCTGCCGGTTGGGATTTGCTTTTAATTCTTTTACTTCAGCAGTAAGAAGAATCATTTCCAAAAGCTCTTTTATTCCTTCTTTTGTATGAGCAGAAACCGGAACAAAAACGGTGCTTCCGCCCCAATCCTCTGGAATCAGCTCGTATTCGGACAATTCCTGCTTTACTTTGTCAATATTAGCACTTGGCTTATCGATTTTATTAATGGCAACGATGATTTCCACTTCAGCTGCCTTTGCATGGTTGATTGCTTCCACTGTCTGAGGCATTACACCGTCATCTGCCGCCACCACAAGAATAGCAATATCAGTTGACTGAGCGCCTCTCATACGCATGGCTGTAAAGGCTTCATGGCCCGGAGTATCCAAAAATGTGATTTTCTCTCCGTTAGCCTCAACCGTATAAGCACCGATATGCTGTGTGATCCCGCCTGCCTCTCTGGACGTTACATTGGTCTGGCGGATCGCGTCAAGCAGAGAGGTTTTACCATGGTCTACATGACCCATAACGCAAACTACCGGCGGTCTGGAAACCATTTCTGCTTCATTTTCATCTGCTTCTTTCAGAAGCTCTTCAATAACATCTATTTTTATTTCTTTTTCGCAGAGAACATCATAGCCCATGGCAATCTCTTCTGCCTGGTCGTAGTCGATTTCCGTATTAAGAGTAACGATTTTTCCCTGCAGAAAGAGTTTTTTCACTATTGCAGAGGGCTGAAGCTTCATCTTCTCAGCCAGTTCCTTGATGGTCATAATATCTGGCAGAGTTATGGTCTTTATCTCTTGTACCTTAGGCTCTACATGCATTGGGGGCTGAACCGGAACCTTTAACGGCTTTCCACCCTTGGCCTGTGCTCTTTTCTTTGCCTCGTCATCTTTATCTCTCTTATCAAATCTGTCATTTTTATAAGCATTCTTTGTGGCTCTGTTGCTGGTTGGCTTTGCCTGAATAGGAGTATCAAAAGAACCTGACTTTCCTGCAGCATCTCTGCCTGTGCGCGGTCCCTGACCCTGGGGACGGCTGCCCTGATAGCCTCCTCCGTCACGGTTGCCCTGATAGCCTCCCTGACCCTGAGG
>JAEWRS010000308.1 GCA_023398855.1 Bacillota bacterium | reverse complement strand
GAATACTATAAATCAGGTCAACTATCAATATCAGGTTTTCAAATATAGAAGCATTTATAAAACATCAGCCTGATCATTGACCAGCCAATCTGCCGGAGAAGCGATTTTCATATCCATGACTTCCTTTGCTTGTATTCTTTCCCATTGAATGGATTTTTTTTCGTAATATTGATATAATCAGTACAGAATCATCCACATATCAATCAAGGAGGTGTCTATATGCAAAAAATGCCGGTTTTATTTATCGGACATGGATCACCAATGAATGCAATAGAGGAAAATCAGTATTCATTACAATGGGAGAAGCTATCCGCTAGGATTCCCAGACCTCAGGCTGTGCTTTCCGTTTCAGCCCATTGGTATACGACTGGCACCAGAGTCACCGATTCACCTGCTCCAAACATGGTTTATGACATGTATGGTTTTCCTGACGAGCTGTATCAGGTTACTTACAATGCACCTGGTTCACCGCATTTTGCTTCCATGACAAAAGAACTGCTCCATGATAATATTTCGGTTGACCGTACGTGGGGATTGGATCATGGCTCCTGGTCTGTCCTGCGGCGGATCTATCCACATGCTGACATTCCCGTATTTCAGCTGAGTGTGGACAGACTGGCTCCCGCCAAAATACATTTTGAAATCGGGCGCAAGCTCCGCACGCTTCGCCAGCATGGTGTGCTGATTATGGGAAGCGGTAATATTGTCCATAATCTTTCCAGAGTAAATTGGGACATGAGTGGGGGATTTTCCTGGGCGGAGGAATTTGATAATTATATCAGGGACAATATCCTTAAGAAAAATTTTGAGAATGTTATTCATTATGAAAAAGCCGGTTCTTCTTCTGCCCTGGCATTTCCTGCATTGGACCATTTCGCTCCCTTGTTGTATGCTTTGGGAGCATCTGAAGACGAGGATCACACCACTGTTTTCAATGAAGCCTGTATGCTTGGCGCACTGTCCATGACCAGTTACCTGTTTGAGTAGACGGAGATCCCGGTAGAACAGGAGGTAATTATATAGATCTGGCACCAAGAAAGAATACTCCCCGTCAGCATAAAAGGTACATCAAAGTAATTGAAAAAGTGACTCACGCTCGTCCCCGGAGGCGCATATGATATTACAATAGAAAAGGCAAAGGAGTTTCTATTATGTGCTGCCCAGGCAATTTTACCCCCTACCGCGATGTAAACTGCAAGGACCTGGCAATTTTCCATGAGGCCACCAGGGATTTACGGGGCGCCACCTACAAACCCTATCTGGTATCCGTTCAGGAAGCCAGAGGGATCAACTTCCGCTTTATCTGCAATTCCTTCATTATGACCCGTCCGCCTCAGAATGCCATAACCATGGTATGCATTTTCAAACCCTTTTGCAAGGATCCTGAAAAGGAAAAGGTACGGGCAGTTGTAACAGATATATGTAAAATGGGTTGCTATAAAGGTTAAAAGAAGATTCGGAGAAATCATGAAAGAGCTATAACCGCTTGGTCTTGATTCATCACAAAAAGACAGTGCGATTTCATAAACCATAGAAAACTTTAGCAGCTATGTAATTCAGACCTGTCTGACATTCCAGACTGAACCAACGTTAAAACAGCCTGCTGATAATATGAAAACGGTAATAATAAAGGGTTAAAAGGCTTTATTATTACCGTTTTCATTAAATCCAATCTGGCCGGGAACTCCTTAAGGCTTAAAAAGCCAATCTGTATACATCAATCATCTCCGATTTGCCTAATGACCGGATTCCTGGTAAGGTCCTGGCTCCGAAGAACGAACATTTTTCAGCCAGCAGTTCTAAGTCTGTTTCCTTTACACCGGCATTCAGTTCTCTTAACGTAACAGGCATTCCAATTCTTTTGAAATACTCTTCCAAGGTTTTGATCCCATTAAGAGCCGTTTCTAATGGATTCTCAAAATTCATCTCTTCCCTCATCACCCGCACAGCCAGCTGTGCAAATCTCATGGGGTCATCTTCACAAACGTATCTGGCCCAGGAACAGAACAGGGCGGATAATCCGGCGCCATGGGCAACCGCCGGATACATTCCGGACAGCTCATGCTCCAATTGGTGAATCTGCATCATAAATTCCCTGCCCAAACCGGTCAGCTCATTATGGGAAAGACTTCCCGCCCACATCAGGGTTGCCCTTGCCTCGTAATCCTCAGGGTTTTTGTCAGCCACAGCTCCCGCCTCCATAACAGAGATCAGAAGCCCTTCTGCAATCCGGTCAGTAAGAGGTGTATTCCTGGTGCTTCCTCCCAGATACCGTTCCAAAGTGTGCATCATAATATCCACGGTTCCGCAGCCGGTCTGGAATTTATTAACGGTAAATGTCAGCTCCGGGTTACAGATGGCAAACAGGGGGCGATGAGTCAGGCTATTGAATCCCCGCTTTAAATTTCCCTCTTCATTTGTGATAACACAGGATAAGCTTGTCTCACTTCCTGAGGCTGACAATGTAAGAATATTTCCGTGAGGAAGCGCTTTTTCCGGCACTGCTTCCTTTAAAAAGAATTTCCATGGGTCAATGTCAGGGTTTGGTACTCCGTCAGCAATACACTTGGCCGAGTCGATAACACTTCCCCCTCCCACTGACAGGATAAACTCCACCTGCTCCTTTCTGCACAGCTCCATCCCTTCCTTTGCCAGCGACAGGACCGGATTGGGCTGCACGCCGCCAAAAAGAACGTATTCGATCCCGTGTTTCTTCATGGAATCTTCCACCAGCCCCAAAAGACCGCTTTCCTTCACGCTGCCTCCTCCATAATGAATCATGATCTTACGAAAACCATATGATGAAATGATGGCTCCTGCCTCCTTATGGACATCATGGCCAAATATCATCCTGGTGGGTACATAATATTCAAAGTTATTCATTCTAAGCCTCACTTTCCACTGCGGTGTAGTTTTTTTACTCCGCACCTTTTTTCCTTAATAAGAATTATACCATGAACATAACACATTTCCAATACAGACCTTCCTCTGCATTTTCCTTCATATTTTAGGCTCTTTGTGCATATCTTATAAGGGAAAGCCTTAGAAACCTGCTTTCCTTTTTCATATGTATTAATTAGGGAGTTAACTCATCTGGCGGCTCATCGAACGGCTGTTTCACTGGTTCAGACCGGGCCTGGCTTGCCTTTTATAAGTAAAACATGCCATGGAGTGACAAGGAGAACGCTTATGAACCTATTAAAAAAAGATTTCAGATTTTCCCAAATGTCCAGACATCATATCATCATTTACATAGAAGTAATTATTTTGACATTTCTTCTGATCTCCCTGTTTTTTATATTCCCAGGCGGGAGTTTTTCACTTCCGGTAGCCAATCAGACCAAAAACTCCAGTCCCTCTGAAGCAAAAAAGTTTATTAAATGGGTGGACTTTGATGTGACTGCAAAAGCCATGCAGGAAGCCTTCCGTTACGATGTCAATACCTGCCAGTCAGAACCTCATTTAAACTGGGTGGAGCTGCTTGCATATCTTGGAACCAAATACGGAGGGGACTTTTCTAAATATTCCACCAAAGACCTGGATAATCTGGCAGAACAACTCCTCTCTGGAAAGACCATGGAAGAACTGACTGCAAAAATGACTTATTATTCTTATTACAGAGAGGCATATGGGGCTGTACTGGATGGCCTTGTAGGCCAGTATGAAATTCAGATCCCTTCTGAGAACGCTCCCCTTTATGCTACCCCTGCGCTCCTTCCTGACGGCAGTCTGGACGCGGACCTGGTATGGGTAAAGAAGTATGGTTTAAAGGGGTTTTCACCCATTGCCAAGGGATTTCCTTATAATGATTTTGATGACTTTGGTGTTGCCCGCTCTTATGGTTACAGAAGGCAGCATTTGGGGCATGATATGATGGGTCAGGTGGGAACTCCTGTAATTGCGGCAGAAAGCGGCTATGTGGAGGCCATTGGATGGAACCAGTACGGCGGATGGCGTCTGGGGATACG
>JAEWRS010000280.1 GCA_023398855.1 Bacillota bacterium | reverse complement strand
GCCTTCTTCTGACCATGGGAAATCTGGGTGCATTAAGCATCCAGTATTTCAGTTTCACCAACAGATTTGTTAATAAAAGCAGAATTACAGAGTATTCCGGGAGTAAATTCGGAGACAAGAGACTGGCCGCCTTGTTCATAGGAGCAGCGGCGGTATTCAGCCTGTTTTCTCTTTTCGGAGTGGTGCGCAACGGATCAGCGATCACGACCGATATGCTCAGTATGATTCAGATCACCGCCCACCGGGGCAGTTCCAGGGAGGCTCCTGAAAACACGATGTCAGCCATGACAAAGGCAGTAGAGGACCTGGCTGATTTTGTGGAGATCGATGTCCAGGAAACAAGGGATGGCGTGGTGGTACTGGGCCATGATGCCAGTTTAAAAAGGGTATCAGGGATCAACCGCCCCATAAGCTTTTACACCTTTGAAGAATTACAGCAGCTGGATGTGGGGAATTGGTTTTCTCCTGATTACGTGGGAGAAAGGATACCGTCTTTGGAGGAGGTCATGGAATACTGCAAAGGGCGGATCAGCATAAATATTGAAATCAAGGACTTAGGAACCGGCAGTACGCTACCGGATAAGGTAGTGGAATTGATTCAAAAGCATCAGATGAAGGCACAGTGTGTGGTAACTTCTGTCCGGTTTTCCTATTTATCCAGAATCAAGGAACTGGACTCTGAGATCCGCACAGGATACATTATTTCCGCGGCATATGGGGATTATTATTCCAGTGATGTGATTGACTTTATCAGCCTTCGGTCCAGCTTTGTAAGCGAAAGACTGGTAGAAGCTGCTCATGAAAGGGGAAAAACCGTTCATGCCTGGACTGTGAACAGCAAAAGTGAGATAGAGCGGATGAAAATGCTTGGGGTGGATAATATTATAACGGATTACCCGGTTCTTGTGAGAGAGATTGTATACCGACAGGCAGCGACGGAAAGTCTTTTGGAGTACTTAAGACTGGTTTTCAAATAACAGGAGAATAGATATGAAGATTGTTTTACAGCGTGTTGCACATGCAAGGGTTACCGTGGAAGAGCAACAGATCGGTGCAATAAAAAATGGTTTTTTGCTCCTTTTGGGAGTGGCTGATGGGGATACGGAAGCCATTGCCGATAAAATGGCTGATAAAGTATGCAAACTGAGGATATTTCCTGATGAGAATGGGAAAACAAACATTTCCCTAAAGGATGCTGGAGGGGATATTCTGGTAGTCAGCCAATTCACCCTTTATGCGGACTGCAGGAAAGGCAACCGCCCCAGCTTTGTAAAGGCAGGAAGCCCCCAGCTGGCGAACCACCTTTATGAATACATGGTGGACCGGTTAAAATCCAATGGAAACCGGGTGGAGCATGGAAGCTTTGGAGCTGATATGAAGGTAGAGCTTTTAAATGACGGACCGTTTACGCTGGTTCTTGACAGTGAAGAAATTTGTTAATCAATGATCAGAAAAACTACGGAGGAGTGATAACAATGGAAAAGACAAGAGGACAACAATTACAGGATGAGCTGACATTTAAATTTCCCCATATTGCAAAGGAAGCGCCGGACCAGCGTGAAGAGGCGGAAATGTTCTGTGAAGGTTATAAACGTTTCTTAGATAACGGTAAGACCGAGCGGGAATGCGTCAGAGAGGCTGTGGCAATGCTTGAGATGCAAGGATACCGTCCCTTTGACGGAGAAAAGACGTATCAGGCAGGAGATAAGGCTTATTTTGTGAATCGTGGCAAGTCCATTATTGCAACAACTTTTGGCAAGGCAGGAATGGAACAGGGACTACGCATTAACGGTGCCCACATCGATTCCCCCAGGCTTGACTTAAAGCCAAACCCGGTTTATGAGAAGAACGACCTGGCCTTTTTTAAGACTCATTATTACGGTGGCATCCGGAAATACCAGTGGGGAACTGTTCCTCTGTCAATGCACGGAGTTGTGGTAAAGAAAAACGGTGAAATGGTGGAAGTAAACATCGGTGAAAAAGAAGGAGATCCCGTATTCTGCGTAACGGATCTGCTTCCTCATCTGTCAGGAGAACAAAATGATAGAAAATTAAGGGAAGGGCTAAAAGGCGAGGAGCTTAATGTACTCATTGGTTCCATTCCGTTTACAGATGAAGCGGAGCTTAAGGACCCTGTGAAGCTTCTGGCCTTAAAGCTTCTTCATGACCGTTACGGAATTACTGAGGCAGACTTTTTGAGAGCGGAAATTGAGATGGTGCCGGCCCAGAAGGCCAGTGACGTAGGGCTGGACCGCAGCATGATCGGTGCTTATGGACAAGATGACAGGGTCTGCGCTTATACAGCCCTGATGGCGGAGATCGATGCCAGTATGCCGGAATTTACCACTGTTACCGTTTTTGCAGATAAAGAAGAGATCGGTTCTGAAGGTAATACCGGGCTAAATTCTGACTTTGTTCTCCACTATATTGAAGATCTGGCAGCCATGGCCAAGGTTGATGTGAGAAAGGTCCTTAGAAATTCCATCTGCTTATCCTCTGATGTCAATGCAGCTTATGATCCCACCTTTGCCCAAGTATATGAGGAGCGCAATTCCTGTTTCTTAAACAAAGGATGTGTCCTCACCAAGTACACCGGTGTACGTGGAAAAGCTGGCTCTAACGATGCCAGTGCAGAGCTGATGGCAAAAATTATCGCAATGCTGGAGCAGGAAGGCGTTTACTGGCAGACCGGAGAGCTGGGGGCAGTGGATCAGGGCGGAGGCGGCACTATCGCCAAGTACGTAGCCCATATGGATGTGGATGTGGTGGATTTAGGAGTTCCTATTTTATCCATGCATTCTCCCTTTGAGCTTTCTGCAAAGCTAGATGTATACAATACATATAAGGCTTTCCGGGCATTCTATAAATAATAACGGAATTTTGAAATTTTTGTTAATTTCGGGAAAAAGCTTTTTTTACATTGCCTGATATGATATAACTGATTGGAGTGGTTTTATTATTACTATTAAAAATAGAAAGAAAAAGGATTTTATTATGAAGAAAATTTTTAAAGTTTGTATGATTGGTCTGGTTGCTGCCGCCCTTGTCACAGGATGCGGAAAAAAACCTGCGGAAAAGCCTGCTGAAACAGAGACGGAAGCAACAGAATCATCGGCACAGGAAACCCAGGCAGTAGAAGATCTGACAGGTATGGATAATGGTACTGTCACCCTTGGAGAATACAAGGGGATCGAAGTGACCAAGAACCCGGTTGAAGTGACTGACGATGAGCTGGACCAATCGGTACAGAGTGAATTATCCGCCAAGGCAAAGGATGCAGAGGTGGACCGGGCAGTTCAGAATGGTGATGTGGTTAATATTGACTACGTAGGAACCAAGGATGGCGTTGCATTTGATGGAGGCACTGCTCAGGGCTATGATTTAAACATTGGTGCCGGCCAGTTTATTAAAGGCTTTGAGGAAGGCCTTGTAGGTGCGAAAAAAGGAGACAAGCTGTCTTTAAATCTCACCTTCCCGGAAGCCTATCAGAATGCAGATCTGGCAGGAAAGGCCGTTGTATTTGATGTAACTGTCAATTCTGTTAAGGAAAAGCAGATTCCGGAATTAAACGATGCCTTTGTTCAGGAGAATTCGACCTTTAAGACAGTTGATGAGTACAAGAATGACAAGATGCAGACGCTTTTAAAAGATAAGAACGACCAGGCAGAGCAAAAGGTGAAAAGTGATATTTATACTGCCATCTTAAATGCTTCCAAGGTAGAACCGAAGCAGGAAGCCATTGATGCCAATTTCAACAACTTGATTGCCAGATATTCAAACCAGGCAGCATCCTATGGTATGGACTTTACCACCTTTGTGGGAGCATTTTCCGGTATGGGAGAAGAGGATTTTAAAAACATCCTAAAGACTCAGGCAGAGGCCACCGTAGAACAAAGGCTGGTAGTAAATGCCATTGCGGAAAAAGAGGGAATTGTCATCACTGATGAAGACCGCAAGGAAGTTGCAGACCAGATGGGTTATGAAAGCGCTGAAGCGATGATTGATGCCGCAGGCCAGTATGATGTTGATGATTATATTATGAATAACAAGGTAATGGATTTCCTTACAGAAAACGCAGTTATTAAATAAAATTCACGAAAGCAACGAGCAGGTGAAGCGCTACCGCTTCACCTGCTGCACTGCAGATTCTATAATGAGGAGGGACCTTTATGCAGCTTTTAAAGGATAGAATACGGAAAGATGGAAAGATAAAATCCGGTGATGTACTGAAAGTGGACAGTTTTTTAAATCACCAGATGGATATCAAGCTGTTCGTGGAGATTGGGAAAGAATTTAAGAGGCGTTTTTCCAATTATGAGGTCAATAAGATTCTGACAATTGAGGCTTCCGGCATCGGAATTGCCTGTATTGTGGCTCAGTATTTTAATGTACCGGTGGTTTTTGCAAAGAAATCCAAGACAAAGAACATAGCAGGGGACGTATACACCACTCCTGTGGAATCTTTTACTCACGGCAGGACCTATGATATCATGGTGGCCAAGGAATTTCTGGGAGCAGGGGACAAGGTATTGCTGATTGATGATTTCCTGGCCAACGGTAAAGCCCTGGAAGGTCTGGTTTCCATTGTAAAGGATTCCGGTGCTGAGCTGGTGGGTGCGGGAATTGTAGTAGAAAAGGGCTTCCAGCCAGGAGGAGACCGTTTAAGAGGAGAAGGAATTCTGGTAGAATCCCTGGCTATCGTGGAAAGCATGGATGAAACCACGGGAACCATTTACTTTCGGGGTGACCAATGAGTGAAGGAAGAAAAGCCTTGTTTTTCGACATTGACGGAACACTTTTTTCTGAGGTAAACCGGAATGTGCCGGAGAGCGCCAAAAGGGCGGTTGAACAGGCACGGAAAAAGGGGCATCTGGTATTCATCAATTCAGGGCGGACCCATTGTCTGATCGGACCCATTGAACAGCTTTTAGAAGTGGATGGATACTGCTGCGGCTGTGGTACCCGTATCGCCGTAGGGGACCAGGTCCTTTTCTCCTATGCTATTCCACATGAAAAAGGACTGGAGATCAAGCATATCATACGGGCCTATGATTTGGATGGGGTTTTAGAGGGAACAGAAAGCTGCTATTTCAAAAAGGAAACCTCCCGCTTTCCCCAGGTGGAGAGACTAAAGGGAATTGTGGAACAGGAAGGGAATTTATCTCCTTTTGGCTGGGACGAGGACTGCTATGATTTCGACAAATTCTGTGTTTTTGCAGATGAAAAGAGTGATTTAAAGGGCTTTTCCCGGGCGCTTGGGCTGGAATTTGAGATCATTGACCGGGGTGACGGTTTATATGAGTGCGTTCCTTCGGGATACTCCAAGGCAACTGCTATTGAGCTGGTTTTGAGGCACTATGGAATCGCTCTCAAGGATACTTATGTATTCGGTGACAGCACCAATGACCTATCCATGTTTGAATATGCCAGAAACTGCATCCTCATGGGACATCACAGCGTGGAGCTGGAGCCTTATGCAACCTTTTATACAAAGAATGTGGAAGATGACGGGGTGGCTTATGCCATGGAGAAATTAGGACTGGTATAATTACTCCAACCATCATTTGAACCATAAACAGACAGGGAACGGCCCCGGCCGTTCCCTGTCTGTTTGTTTTTTCATTTAATTCATAGCAGTAAGAATACTCCTGGCTACACTTAAGCCATTGGCAGAAGCCTGCTGGAGCCCTCTTGTTACAGAGGCGCCGTCGCCAATGGCACGTAGGCCTTCCACACTGGTCTCAAAGTCAGTGTTAACTACTACCTTGTTGGAATAGAATTTTACCTCTACGCCATATAACAGGGTTTCCTCACTGGCGATGCCGGGAGTCACCTTATCCAGGGCCAGAAGCATTTCTTTTATGTCAACCATAATGCGGTGAGGAAATACAAGGGACAAATCCCCGGGAACCGCATCCTTTAGGGTTGGAATTAAGTTGTTGCGGCATAAACGTTCTTCCGTGGTACGGCGGCCTCTCTGGAAGTCACCAAAGGTCTGTACCAGGATCTTGCCGTCGCAAAGCATGTTGCTCAGCTGGGCAATCTGTTTCCCATACTCAATAGGGGTCTTGAATGGTTTGGTAAAATTTTTGGATACCAGGATGGCAAAGTTGGTATTGTTTGTCTTGTATTCCTGGGATTTATAGGCATGGCCGTTGACAACTGCCAGACCGTTTTCATAGTATTC
>JAEWRS010000008.1 GCA_023398855.1 Bacillota bacterium | reverse complement strand
GGAGTATATACTCTTAATTTCGCTTCCCTTGTTTTTGGAGATGAGATTACAGACATCCAGTCCAGCGTGATCAAAACGGACAGCGGCGTTGATGCCCAAAACAGCATGACCCTGTGCTATCCGGGAGGAAAGATGGCAATCTTAAACAGCTCTTTACGGGTGCTTTCTGACCGTCTGGGAATTATCTACGGAACAAAAGGATATCTTATTGTTGAAAATGTTAATAATTTTGAAGCAATCCGGGTATATGATACCAAGAGGCAGCTGATAGAAACCCATCTTCAGCCGGAGCAGATATCAGGATATGAATACGAGATCAATGCCAGCGGGGAAGCCATCAAAAATGGCTGGACCCAGTGTCCCCAGATGCCTCACACCACCACCCTGTCCATTATGAAGGTTATGGACGAGTTAAGAAGGCAGTGGGGAATCCGCTATCCGTTTGAGGCATAATAAAGAGGAAACAGCATGTTTACTAAAAAAGATTTACTGAAGCTTTTGGCTCCTCTGATCGTGGAACAGATATTAATCGTCCTGGTTGGCATGGTGAATGTGGTAATGGCCGCAGCCGTTGGAGAAGCTTCGGTTTCCGGAGTTTCCCTGGTGGAATCCATTAACATCCTGATTATACAGATGCTTGCAGCATTAGCCACCGGAGGGGCGGTCATATCCGCCCAGTATCTTGGAAAAAAGCAGTCGGAGAATGCCTGCAAGGCAGCAGGGCAGCTCCTCTTAGTCACTACCGTGCTGTCCGTGCTTGTTACAATCGTCGCACTGGCGGGCAGGGAAAACCTGCTAAAGGTTATTTTCGGCAGTGTGGATAAAGAAGTGATGAGCGCTGCCGTGGTCTATTTTTGGATCACAGCACTGTCCTATCCCTTTGTGGCAATCTATAATTCCTGCGCGGCCCTATTCCGGTCCATGGGTAATTCCAAGGCCTCCATGGCTGTTTCTCTGGTGATTAATACGGTCAACGTCATAGGTAATGCTGTCTGTGTATATGGCCTTCATATGGGAGTGACAGGTCTTGCCTGGCCCACCTTATTCTGTCGTGTGGCTGCTGCAGTGCTCATGCTCCTTCTGATTCAAAGTCCTGACAATACGGTGAGGATCAACCGCCTGGAGGAACTTAAGCCAAACCTTCCCATGATTAAAAAGATACTGTCCATCGGCATTCCAAATGGCTTGGAAAGCGGCATGTTCCAGTTCGGAAAGCTTGCTCTCCAAAGTCTGGTATCATCCTTGGGAATCGCTGCCATTGCCAGCTTTGCGGTGGCCTCGAACCTGGTGACGCTTTTGTACCTGCCTGGAAATGCCATAGGTTTGGGCTTGATTACCATTGTTGGGCAGTGCGTGGGGGCCGGGGAGAAAAAGCAGGCGGAAAAGTATACCAGGCTTCTGGTAATCGCTAATTATGGAATCCTTTTGCTGCTTTGCGGCATCATGATAGTATTTTCAGACCAGCTTGTTTCCGTGTACAATCTTTCCGGAGAGACAGCAAAAATATCTGCTGACATGGTAGTGGCTCACAGCTATGCAATGATCGTCTGGCCTCTGGCTTTTACCATTCCCTATGCCTTAAGAGCTTCCATGGATGCAAAATTCACCATGGTGGTGTCCATATTCTCCATGTGGCTGTTCCGGATCGCCTTTGTTTATTTTTTTGTCCGTGTCATGAATACAGGAGTCATGGGAGTGTGGTATGGGATGTTTATTGACTGGATTTTCCGTGCTGTTTTATTCAGCTGGAGGTTCCGGGGGATTGAAAAAAGAGCAGTGTCTGTATCTTAACAGGCACTGTTTTTTTGTGGGGAATTTGCTCGGATTCCGGTTAAACAGGAAGATATTTATCTTGACAGATGCAACACTATTTGTTATATTACATATAGAACAAGTAAGACACTACTTTACACAAAAGGATAAAAAGGAGGAAACCATTATGAATATCAATAAATTTACCCAAAAGTCAATGGAAGCGGTTCAGAATTGCGAAAAGCTTGCTTACGAATATGGGAATCAGCAAATAGAACAGGAACACATGCTGTACAGCCTTCTTACCATTGAGGACAGTCTGATCTTAAAACTCATTACCAAGATGAACATACAAAAAGAGCAATTTTTAAATGAAACGTCTCAGGCAATAGAGAAGCTTCCTAAGGTCAGTGGAGGGCAGCTGTACATCAGCAATGACTTAAACAAAGTGTTAATAAGCGCTGAGGGTGAGGCAAAGTCCATGGGAGATGAATATGTTTCCGTGGAGCATTTGTTCCTGGCCATGTTAAAGCAGCCTGCCAAGTCAATAAAAGAGCTGTTCCGGAGCTACGGCATAACCAGAGAAGCTTTTTTGCAGGCTCTTTCCACTGTAAGAGGAAACCAGCGTGTTGTAAATGACAACCCAGAGGTAACCTACGACACTCTTACCAAATATGGCTACGATATGGTGGAACGGGCCAGGGATCAGAAGCTGGATCCAGTGATTGGCCGTGACAGCGAGATCCGGAATGTGGTGCGCATTCTTTCCAGAAAGACAAAGAACAATCCGGTTCTCATCGGTGAGCCAGGAGTAGGTAAAACTGCTGTGGTAGAAGGTCTTGCCCAAAGAATTGTCAGAGGTGACATCCCGGAAGGGTTAAAGGAAAAGAAATTATTTGCCCTTGATATGGGGGCATTGCTGGCAGGTGCCAAGTATCGGGGAGAATTTGAGGAACGATTAAAGGCAGTTCTTGACGAGGTTAAGAAAAGTGACGGACAGATTATCCTGTTCATTGATGAGCTTCACACCATTGTAGGAGCAGGAAAAACAGAAGGATCCATGGATGCAGGCAATATGCTAAAGCCAATGCTGGCCAGAGGCGAGCTTCATTGTATCGGTGCCACCACTCTTGATGAATACCGCCAGTATATTGAAAAGGATCAGGCACTGGAACGTCGGTTCCAGCCAGTCATGGTAAATGAGCCAAGTGTGGAAGATACCATCTCTATATTAAGGGGATTAAAAGAACGGTATGAGGTCTATCATGGGGTAAAAATCACAGACTCTGCTCTGGTGTCGGCTGCGACTTTATCTGACCGCTACATCAGTGAACGTTTTTTGCCGGATAAGGCCATTGACCTGGTTGATGAGGCCTGCGCCATGATCAAGACGGAGCTGGATTCCATGCCTGCTGAGCTTGATGAGTTATCAAGGCGCATTATGCAGATGGAAATCGAGGAAGCTGCTTTAAAAAAGGAAACCGACCGTTTGAGTCAGGACCGCCTGACTGAGCTTCAAAAGGAACTGGCTGAGCTTCATGATGCATTCACCTCTCAAAAAGCCCAATGGGAAAATGAAAAGGCTTCTGTTGACCGGTTATCCTCTTTAAGGGAAGAAATTGAAAGCATCAACCGGGAGATCCAGGCAGCGCAGCAAAAGTATGATTTAAACCGGGCGGCAGAGCTGCAGTACGGAAGACTTCCACAGCTGCAAAAGGAACTGGAAGCAGAAGAGGAACGGGTAAGAAACCAGGATATGAGCCTTGTTCATGAAAGTGTCACGGAGGAAGAGATTTCCAGGATTGTGTCCAAGTGGACAGGAATTCCAGTGACCAGGCTGACAGAAGGGGAGAGGAATAAGACGCTTCATCTGGATCAGGAGCTTCATAAGAGGGTTATTGGCCAGGAAGAGGCGGTATCAAAGGTTACGGAAGCTATTATCCGCTCTAAGGCAGGGATCAAGGACCCCACAAAGCCTATTGGCTCTTTCCTCTTTTTAGGTCCAACGGGCGTTGGTAAGACAGAGCTTGCCAAGGCTCTGGCAGAAAGCCTGTTTGATGATGAAAACAACATTGTCAGGATCGATATGAGCGAATACATGGAAAAGCATTCGGTATCCAGGCTGATCGGTGCGCCTCCAGGATATGTGGGCTATGATCAGGGCGGCCAGCTGACAGAAGCTGTGAGGAGAAAACCTTATTCCGTAGTTCTTTTTGACGAAGTGGAAAAAGCCCACCCAGACGTATTTAACGTATTGCTACAGGTTTTAGACGATGGCCGGATTACAGATTCCACTGGAAAAACCGTTGACTTTAAAAATACCATTATTATCATGACTTCTAACCTTGGATCCCAGTATCTGCTTGCGGGCATTGATGAAGAAGGCAATATCAGGGAAGATGCGGAAGCAATGGTAATGAATGACTTGAGAAACCATTTCCGGCCGGAATTCTTAAACCGGCTTGATGAGATGATTCTCTTTAAACCGCTTGATAAGAAAAATATAGCGGGAATTATTGATTTGCTCCTTGCTGATTTAAATAAGCGGATCGAAAATCAGGAGTTAACCATAGAACTGACGGACCAGGCAAAGGAATTTGTGGTGGAACAGGGATATGATCCGGTTTACGGAGCCCGTCCTTTGAAGCGTTACTTACAAAAGCATGTGGAAACCCTGGCTGCCAGAATCATACTTGGGGATGAGGTCCGGGCAGGAAATGTAATTGTAATTGATGTGTCGGAAGACAGCCAGAAGCTGATTGCTTATCTGGAATAGAAGGAAGCTGAGGATTTGTTAAAACAGGCGCTGCAAAAGAGATTTTACGCTCTTGTGCAGCGCCTGTAATTTTATGCCTGCCAGAGAATGTCTCTGTTAATTGTCCGGTAAAACATTTCCCGGATCTCGTTTTCATCCCTGGTCTGACCCAGGATCCACATTAACTTTGTTACAGTGGCTTCCAGTGTCATATCATAAGCTTCCAACAGCCCCAGCTCTTGTTTAATGGATTGCCCTACTTCGTATATGGACATATTACTGCCCTCATTGGTCACCTGAGTGGTCATTACCACAGTCTTTCCAAGAGTGATCCATTTTTTTACTGCTTTAAAGAAGTCTCCTGTGTCATAGGATGGAAGGCCCCCAACACCAAAGGATTCGATGATTACTGCATCGTAATGCTCTGCCATATAATCCAGGACATCCGACCCCATGGAAGGGATCAGTTTCATTAATGCCACATGGGGATTTAAATCCCGGAAAAACTGTATTTTTCTGGAGCAGGAAGCCTTATCGTCCACATAAAACAACACATGTCCATCCTGAATCGCGGCAATATAAGGAAAATTAATGCTGGAAAAGGCATTGTAGCTCTTGGTCCGCTCCTTTTTTCCTCTGGTGCCGGCAATGACCTTACCGTCAAAGACTATGGTGACCCCATGAGCCTTTCCTTCGCTTGCAAATCGCAGGCTGTCTGATAAATTGGTGCGTGCATCGGTGTTTTCCATATCTATAGGCCTCTGCGCCCCGGTAATGACAATAGGCTTTTCCGAATTCTGCACCAGATAGGAGAGTGCTGAAGCTGTGTAAGCCATGGTGTCTGTACCGTGGCAGATGACAAAGCCATCGTAATCCTCATAGTGGCTCTCAATGGCCTTTGCCATGGCAAGCCAATGTTCCGGCTGCATGTTGGTACTGTCTATATTGAGTATCTGCACGCTGTCTGCCTGGCAGAATTTTGATGTTTCCGGAACATAGGAAAGGATTTCATCTGAGGTGAGGAGCGGTTTGAGACCGCTGTCACTTCGCTTACAGGCAATGGTGCCTCCTGTTCCCAACATTAGTATTTTTTTCATAAGAAGCTACCTCCTGAAGAATCTTAATATCTGATTGTAACACTGATTTTCCCGTTCGTACAGGGGATTTTTCCTATGTGGGCTTTTGCGTGGTATATCCGGTATCACCTGATTTGCCTTGAAAAAGTCGTAATTCTTTCCCAGGGTGATTCACAATTGCGTAAGATTATGATAAAATAAATATGATCTCAGAATAGGAGAAAGCAAAAATGTTTAATATACCTAAAGATCCTGTGATTCTGTTAAGCTATATCAATACTCAATTAAGAGATTATTATCCTTCTCTGATGGAATGCTGTCATAGTCTGGGGATTCAGGAAGAGGACCTGGTTCATTCTTTGGATGCAATTGATTATCATTACAACAGGGAGAGAAATCAGTTTGTATAAAAGGGGTCATCGCCGCTGCGATGGCTCTTTTTGCAAAAGCAATGATCCTGTGGAATATGTTTAAATGTTCCCTGGACCAATGGCGCATAGCCAGGAGGGGTGTATTATGGATATGATTTGGATACAGACAGTTGGGATATGGAGCTGGTTGATTGATCATCTGATCTACATCAATCTGATCCTTTCCATAATTATTGTATTTTTTCAGAGGCGTGATCCCAAAGCGGTCTGGACCTGGCTTTTAGCTCTGTATTTTATTCCCGTATTCGGCATTCTTTTTTATCTGCTTTTGGGCCAGGATATGAGAAAGGGTAAGATGTTCCGGGTCAAGGAGGTGGAAGACCGTGTGCGATATTCCGCAAAGAATCAGGAGGAGTTTTTAAAAAGCCATGAAATCAGCCTGGTATCTTCATTATCCCGTGATTATGCTGATTTGGTGGTATATAACTTAGAAACATCAGGAGCAGTGCTGACTGTTGATAATACAGTGGAGATTTTTACCGATGGTGAGGAAAAGTTTAAAGATTTAAGAGCAGAGCTTTCGGCTGCCGGCTATTTCATTCATTTGCAGTATTACATTATAAAGGATGACGAATTGTTTGATTCCATAATTCCTATTCTCGTAGAACGTGCCAGGGCAGGTGTGGAGGTCCGCATTCTCTGCGACGGCATGGGAGGACGTTTTATGCCAAAGGATAAATGGAATAAGTTAAAAGAAAACGGGGTAAAGGTTGGGATCTTTTTTCCTCCAATACTTGGCCGCCTGCAGCTTCGCGTGAATTACAGAAATCACAGAAAGATTGTTGTCATTGACAACCGTGTGGGTTATGTGGGAGGGTTTAACATTGGGAAGGAATATATTTCCAAGGACACCAAATTCGGCTATTGGAGAGACACTCATCTAAAGCTTCAGGGAGGCTCTGTACTGAGCCTGCAGATCCGCTTTGCCCTGGACTGGAATTATGCGACAGGAGAAAACCTGTTCCGGAATATGAAATATTTCTGTGAAGATGAGGGCGGAAGCTGTCTGGATTATATGGGGGTTGTTGATATGAGTGACTTGAAAACCCACCTTGGAATCCAGATCATTGCAAGCGGTCCGGATGCCAGAAGCCGCCAGATCCGGGATAATTATATCCGCCTGTTTTCAAAGGCAAGGGACCATATCTACATTCAGACCCCCTATTTCGTACCCGATGACGCCGTGCTTACCACCTTGCAGGTAGCAGCACGTTCCGGTGTGGATGTAAGGCTTATGATCCCCTGTAAGCCAGACCATCCGTTTGTTTACTGGGCTTCCTATTCTTATGTGGGAGATCTTTTATCCGCTGGAGCCAGATGCTATACTTACGAAAACGGGTTCCTTCACTCCAAGGGAGTCATGACTGATGGAAAGGTCAGTTCCTATGGAACGGCCAATATGGATATCAGAAGCTTTGAGCTTAATTTTGAAGTAAATGCTGTAATTTATGACGAGGAGACTACTCTAAGGCTGGAAGAATTATTCTTAAAGGATTTAGAGAGATGCAAAGAGATCACAATGGAGCTCTATGAGCAAAGGAGCCTGTTCATCCGGATTAAGGAACAGGGGAGCAGGCTGCTGTCCCCTCTTTTATAGAACCAGACATCACAGGCTTCATGAAGCTGTAAATTATGTTTTTGTTTTCATAATATCTCCATAACCGGCGCATAATGATGGGTATGAAAACACTATCACAAATTCAATTAAACCTAAAACAGCTGCCCCTGGATTTTTGTAAATGCGGGGTAACAGGCTGGTGCCTGGAGGTGGTTTTTACCTCCATGGAATCCATTTTGCGCCATGACTGGCGCCTGATGGGGCAGACTTCCCTCTTAATGTTTCCCATCTACGGATGTGGAGCGCTTCTGGGCCCCATTGGAATTCTCATTGACCGCTGGGTTACCCCCAATTCCGGCTTTTCTGCAAAGAAAACGGAACTGGCTATCCGCCACGGATTTCTTTACATGGTTCTGATTTTCGTAGCGGAATATTTTGCCGGTACCCTGTTGCGGGGCAGCGGGGTGTGTCCCTGGGATTATACAGGACGAAACACCAATATTGACGGACTGATCCGTCTGGACTTTGCACCTCTGTGGTTT
>JAEWRS010000035.1 GCA_023398855.1 Bacillota bacterium | reverse complement strand
ATGGAATTCGGCCTGCGCCGTGCCCAGGGGCCTGATGCCGGAATTTACGGTGCCAGAGCCGCCATGATCGCAGGCTGCATCGGAACCTCCAATGTGCTGGCAGGGAAGCTGTTCCATGTTCCGGTGAGAGGAACCCATGCTCACAGCTGGATTATGAGCTTTCCCGATGAACTGAGCGCATTCCAAAGCTATGCAAAGCTTTATCCCACTGCCTGCATTCTTCTGGTGGACACCTATGATACACTAAAATCCGGCATTCCTAATGCCATCAAGGTTTTTAAGGAAATGCGCCAGGCAGGAATTCCCCTTACCAATTATGGAATCCGTCTGGACAGCGGGGATCTGGCCTACCTATCCAAGAAAGCCAAGAAAATGCTTGATGAAGCCGGCTTTTCAGATGCAGTGATCTCTGCCTCCAACGATCTTGACGAGGCCTTGATCAACAGCTTAAAGATCCAGGGAGCAACCATTAATTCCTGGGGTGTTGGAACCAATTTAATCACTTCCAAGGACTGCCCATCCTTTGGCGGGGTCTATAAGCTGGCAGCTGTCATGGATAAAAAGACCGGCCAGTTTGAACCAAAGATCAAGCTTTCTGAAAACGCGGAGAAAATCACCAACCCGGGAAACAAGATTATCAAGCGAATTTACAGTAAGGAAACTGGCAAGATCATTGCAGACTTGATCTGCCTGGAAGGAGTGAGCTTTCAGGAAAACCATTCCCTCCTCCTCTTTGATCCCATTGAAACATGGAAAAAGACCCATCTGGCACCAAGCAGCTATACCATGAGGGATCTTCTTGTTCAAATATTTAAAGGCGGGAATTGCATTTATGAGTCACCTGCCGTTATGGATATCCAGTCCTACTGCAAAAAGGAACTTAATACCCTTTGGGAGGAATCCCGCCGTCTGGTAAATCCCCATGAGGTCCATGTTGATTTATCCAATCAGCTTTGGCATATGAAGAACCAACTGCTGGACAGCTACCATTTCAGAGACTGATCCACGAAGAAAACCCTTTGTTCACACTCTGGTCATAATATTTTTACAGCATGGTCAAATTTTCTTCATATTTAACCCATATACTAAAAGCATCAGAAAAAGATGTTGCCAACATACTTTGAGATAAAAATTTTTTTCATAATTGCCGGTATTCCTTAGAGGGATACCGGCTCCTCCCTTTTCAGGGCTTCTTTTCATATTCTTCCATTACATCTGCTTTCTCACTACCGAGTAATCATCCCCAAATTTAAAATGAGGGCAGCTTTGAAAGGAATTGCTCAGGAATCGTATCATCTCATCCTCATCCAGATTGATCTCGCACTCATAGCATTCAAATTCTTCATTATAATCATAGTGCACACAATATTCACACCTTGCTTTCTGTTCCATTCACACTGCTCCTTTGCTTTTATTTCTTCTGTACCCCATTAAGTCCATTGCCTTTTTAAACAGCTTTCCTATGGTTCCGTCAATGATCCAGGCGGCTGCCATGGAAATGAGAAACGTCAAAACTGTTTCCAATAGGATTTTAGGCACAAAATAATGTTTTATAAAGGTCATTTCCACCAGACCCCTGACTACCTGTCCTAAAACCAGGTAATGGATAAGATAGATGGAATAGCTGTAGCTGCTTATATAACCAGCAAGCTTTGCAAGACCAGGCACCTTTATATCTCCGAAATGCTCAAAGAACAGAAAAACAGCCGCAGCCATTGCCACCATTGTGAGAGCTAAGTCATGGATTCCAGGAGTAACGGATGGGATGAAGCATTTTTGAACCATTGTGATTCCAAAACCGGCTATGCCAAGAATCCCAAAGGGCAGGTACCTGCTGCTGCCGTACAGGCGCTTTAATGCGTACCCCAGAACAAAATACAAAAGCCATCCCTTAAATATCATATATTGAAGGCTTCCCCCCAAATCCAGTCCAAAGGCCGGAAGATAGGTAGAGATTCCCTGAACGACTATCATAAGAACAAGAAAAATCTTTAAATCCTTATGGCTCATGGCTTTCATCATCCGGGCCAGAAAGGGTGCACAAAGGTAAAGTGCCATGATCACATACATGAACCAAAGATGGGGCGTCATGGGAATGGTCCCTGTAAAAAGCCCTTTTCCAAAAGCCGCCAGGTGCTCCTGCCACCTAAGGGGTTCCTGTCTTAAATGAATTTCATAATACCAATAATAGATCCCGCTGTAATATGCAAAAGGGATAAAAATTGTCTGAAACCGGCTGCGGTAAAATCCCGGAATATCTTCTGTCCCTGATTTTAAAAGAAAGAGTCCGCTCAGCATAAAATAAATCCCTACAAATGATAAAAGCACCGGCAAAAGAGCTGCCGAAAACAGCCATTGCCTGTAATTTAAGGTTTCTGACGGAACCGCATGAATCATAATGATGGCAAAGACCGCAATAGTCCTTAAGTAATCGTATTTCACTTCCCGCTTTTTAAGTCCCATACCTCTCCTCCTGCTTCCTCTGGACTTAGAAAAGTATAGCATATATAATCCGATTTTGACAAATTTTTTATTTCATTAAAAAAAGTATGGACAAATGGAAATTCCTATGGTATTATAATGAAGCTGTCAGAGATGACACATACACAACGGCCTATTGGTCAAGCGGTTAAGACACCGCCCTCTCACGGCGGAAACCCGAGTTCGATTCTCGGATAGGTCATAAAAAGCAAAAACCCTGGTTTTTCCAAAAG
>JAEWRS010000022.1 GCA_023398855.1 Bacillota bacterium | reverse complement strand
GGCACATGGAGAGCCGTCTCCACCGCCGTATGGATGTTCCTTTTCTTCATCTCTTTTAAAAAGGAGAGAACAAATTCCGGCTGAAGCAGAGGTTCACCTCCTGAAAGGGTAACACCACCGCCGTATTTATAAAAAGGAGCATCCTTAAGCACCTCTTCCACCACTTCATCAACGCTCATGCGTTTGCTGTCCCACACGATCGCTCCGGAGGGGCATTCCTCAATAATCTGATCCCAGTTCTCCTGTTTTGATATATCCAGCCTGATCCCCTCCGGATTATGACACCATACGCAGGATAAGGTACAGCCTTTTAAGAACACGGTCGTCCTGATTCCACCACCGTCATGGGTGGAAAAGCGGCGGATATCAAAAACAGTACCTTTTACCGCCCTCTCTCCCATATTGATTGCATCCATATTTATTGTACTTCCCATCAGATATCCCCATAGGTGGTTCTTGCAATGATCTCATTCTGGAGTTCATCGGCAAGCTCCGTAAAATAAGCGGTATAACCGGCTACCCGGACCGTAAGACTTCGATATTGTTCCGGTTTTTCCTTGGCCGCTATCAACTCTTCCTTCCTGACCACATTGAACTGAATGTGGGGGATCTCCAGATCCACAAAGGTCCGCAAAAAAAAGTTAATTTATGGATCCCTTGCTGAGTACGGAAAAATTCCGGCAAAAACTTCATGTTAAGCAAACCACCGTAATGGAGGTAATTTAATCTACAAATTCCCCATTTTCTTCTGAAATTCCCTGACCACTTTTGTTTCATCTTCCAGAATACTTCCTCCCCTTCCTACCCTGTCACAAAGTCCCAGAAGTGCAACTTCACTGATATCTGTTTCCCGTTTCATACCGGCAATATCACCAAAAGGAAGCCCTCCTGTCACATACAGGATGTGCATATGATATCGGACCAGTTTTGCAACTGCTCTGATCCATGATTCATCACCGGAAAAACAGGATAGAAAATCCACTGCCAGCTGCTCTCCCTCCGAGTCATGATCATATGAGGTAATCTTTCCTTTCCGGTTTTTCGTCACTCCCGGTTTGCCGATATCATGAAGCAGAGCAGCCCACATCAGCGTTTTGGCATCCTTACTCTCCATTTTCCGTTTTGCTGCCTCATCCACTACCATCATGGTATGGTTCCATACGCTTCCTTCCGGATGGTACCGCTTTGACTGAGGAATTTCTTTCATCTTTAAAAGCATGGAAAACGGGTAATCCAAAAAACTCGGTTCCCTGCTGATTTCTTCCAGATATTCCGATGGACGTTCATCACGAAGCAAGTGATGATCTAATTGCCGGAACAGCTCTTCCATATTATTTTTATCTGCCATAACATCTGCCTTTCTGTTTCATAATTATCAATGTATTGTCCAATTCACGCCAATATCTATTATTTCAAATATTTATTGAAATAAACAAGATTCTTATTTTCAATACCAACAGATAATATTATTATAAAAAAGCATCTGTACATGCAGAAATACAATATAAAATGGTTATGGGTAGAAGTAAAATAGTAAAATGACAATCGCCGTCAGCTTTGCGAAAACGCAGTGCTGGCGGCAATTTGCAGGGGATTTGAATCGGCAGAACGCATATCTGTTTGTGGTTACGTATCTTTATGAAGTATCACCAGGTATTCCTTATAGGAGAAACTGCGTTCGCGCCTGCTATTATCTACCTGAACAAGTACGCCAGGTTTCATGAGCTTTTTTACAGCGGCAGACTCATAAATACCTTGAAGAAAAAACTTGACCCATTGTTCAAATGTCCCGTTTTAAGAAATAAGAAATATAAAGTGTGGGATAAGTAAGCAGTCTGTTTTCTTTGAGAAACAGGTTCACCATCAGCCGTCCTGCCTGCCCGGTATTATTGGTTTACAACATTAATCGGTTTCTCATCGATAAATGCCTTTAAATTATCAACTGCAATACCCATCAGCCTCTGCCGTGATTCCTTCGGCGCCCAGGCAATATGTGGGGTAATAATTATATTTTTTGCATGCAACAGCGGATTATCTGCCCGGATTGGTTCCTCGGATATCACATCCACCGCTGCACCACTTATCTTGCCGCTATCCAATGCATTACATAAATCCTGTTCATCAATCAATGCACCTCTGGAAGTATTAATAATCTTCACTCCAGCCTTCATTTTGGAAATCGTACTTTGATTGACCAATTTTTCTGTAGACGGTGTCAGGGGACAATGAAGACTGATAACATCCGCCTGTCCTAAAAGTTCATTCATCGATACATACCGGCAAAAATCTGTCTTCTCCATCTGATCGGAATACTCGTCATATGCCAGCACTTCCATTCCCAAAGCCGATGCAATCTCTGCTGTTCTTCTGCCGATCCTGCCAAAGCCAATAACACCGAATGTCTTCCCTGCCAGTTCCACCAGCGGATATTTCCAGTAGCACCAGTCTTCATGCTTTGCCCATTCCCCTGCCAAAACACTGTCAGAATGTGCTCCCACATGATGACAAAGCTCCAATAGCAAAGCGATGGCATATTGAGACACTGCATTTGTGCCATAGGAAGGAATATTGGAAACCACGATCCCGGCTGCTTTGGTAGCAGCCATATCAATAATATTATAACCGGTTGCCAATACACCAATAAATTTTATAGTCGGACAGTTTTTGATAATATGGGCATTTAAAGGTGTCTTATTTGTATACACCACCTCCGCATCGCCAATTCGCTCCACAGCTTTATCCGCAGGTGTCCGGTCATACACGGTTAATTCACCCAGAGCTTCCAACGCTCCCCAGCTCAAATCTCCCGGATTTTCGGTATAACCATCTAAAACTACAATCTTCATAATCAATCTCCTCATCGGTTAAAAACTGTCATAGTTCCGGTCATGCTCCAGCTGGGCCAGAAGCTCTTTCGCTTCTTTTACGGTATACCCTTTATGAATCATATATCGCAATGTGATTATCAATGCTGTAACATCCTGATACTCCCATACAAAACGGCCCATGGTAACACCGCCAACACCGCAATCCATTGCCTCTCTGGTCATCACCAGATAATCTTCCAATGTCTTGCACTTGTCACCGCCCTGAATCACAATCCGAAATGTGGATGGTACACAGGCAACTACTTTAGCCATGGAATCTGGGTCGCCGGTATATGTAGTTTTTACAATGTCCATGCCCAATTCACAGGCGCTTCGTACACAATAGGCAATATTCTCCCATGCAGTCTGCTGATCTGCCCGAACCATCTCGCCCTTGGGGTAAACATGACCGATCAGCGGCATTCCCTTGACCATACACTCCTCAGAAATCCTGCCAATAGACTCAAACTGCTCACTCTGAAAGTTACCAAATGTCATCGCTCCCATAGAAACAGCGTCAGCACCCATCCGAACGGCCTCATCCACTGATCCGAAAATCGTGTCTTTCGTCGGTTCTGCCGGCGAATAATTTGATATCTTCATCAGCATCGCAACCTTACCGGCATGAGGCCACATACAATGCTCAGCAATTCCTTTTGTCACGGTGATTGCATCAGGACGCCCCTTAACAACCTTATCCACAGTTTCCTGTATCTGATGAAGTCCTTTTAGCAGAGCAATTCCCCTTGAAATTGCATGATCCACTGTGATTGCCATCATTTTATTGCTCTCCGGATTCACCAGTCGGCTCATTCTTACTTCTTTTCCTAACATTGCCATTATTCATACTCCTTATTTTTCATTGTTTTATTAAAGTTTATACCATTGGCATCACCATGGCACCAACTAATGACAGGATAAATGCCATACCTGCCAGGGTTATGGTATTCCAGGTATATGTTTTTAAACCGCCGGTAACACTGGCTCCGGAAAGGTTTGTCACCACCCAGAACCCCGAGTCATTGACATGACCGATAAAATTACCGCCTGCCAGAGCTGCCAAAGCGATATAGACCGGGTGACAGCCCGCTGATGGAGCCACTGAGGCCATAATGGTCATCGCCGTGATAGAAGCTACAGTTCCTGAACCCTGAGCGACACGGAACAGTAC